>NZ_BAAAVI010000055.1:0-36559 GCF_039534445.1 Streptosporangium fragile
ACGAGGGCCGCGGCGAGCAGGGGCCGCAGCCTGACGGCCAGGACCGCGCCCGCTCCGGCGGTGACGGCCAGCAGGACGAGGTAGGGCCGGTAGAGGAGCGCGCCGTCCTGGCCGGGGGCCAGCGGGATCCGTACCCCGCACAGGACGGGGATCAGGTAGGCGGCGGCCAGCCCGGCGCCGGCCGCGCCCGCCGCCGCCCGCCGCGTCGTCCCGGCCCGCCGCAGCAGGGCGAGGATCCCGCAGGCCGCCGCGGTCGCCAGGTAGGGGTAGGCCCCCCACAGGAAGAACAGCTGGCTGCGGCCCGGGTGCCCGAGCAGGAGGACCGCGCCCAGGCCCGCCGCGCCCATGCCGAGTGCCAGGACCGTCCCCGGCCGGGCGAGCAGCCGCGGCCGGGCGAGCAGCCCGAGGATCCCGGACCAGGCGACGAGCCAGCACAGCAGGCAGACGGAGGCGAGCCCCAGCAGCGCGGACGTGGCGGGCTCGGCCCCGTCGGCCGCGCCGGTCAGCTCCCGCCACAGGATCCGCACGAAGGACAGGGGGTCGGCGAGCAGTCCCTGCTGCGCGCGGCCGAACAGCACGAACTGCGCGAAGAGCAGGCACAGCGCGGTCATGCCGAGGGCGATGAGCGTGGGCCGGGACGGCCCGCGCCGGCGGACCAGCTCGACCGCGGCCACCGCCGCGAGCCCGGCGCCCAGCAGCGGCAGGTAGGTGGCCTTGGCGCCGGTGACCGCCAGGAGGAAGACCGCCAGCAGGAGCAGGTTCCCCGGGCGCCGGCGCCGGCGCCCGAAGAGGTCGACGACGAGCAGGACGACGGGGGCGAACAGCAGGGCGCCCAGCGTCTGGGTGGGGCTGGTCCACGCGGTGTCCGGGATGCCGCCCCAGGTGAACACCCCGTTGGTGCCGAGGTACAGGCTCGGCGCCCCGGCGAGGACGGTCCCGGTGACCGCGATCGCCGCGCCGGCCCACGAGCCCGTGAGGCGGCGTCCCGTCATCCCCACCAGCACGACGAGCGCGGCCAGCATGGGCAGCATGCCCAGGCGGAACAGCAGCACCAGCGGCTCGATCCCGGTCGTCCAGCTCGCCGCCGCCAGGTGCGCGTAGACGAACCAGTGGTACAGCAGGGGTTCCCCGGCGACCGCGGGCACCGTGGGCGGCACGTGGTGGCGGAGCTCACCCACCAGCGCCAGGTGGAACGGCATGTCGGGCGCCGCCGCGCCGAGCGCCGGCCAGGTGAGGGCGTGGGTGCCGAAGAACCTGACGGCGCCCCAGGCCACCAGGAACATCACGGCGAGCGCGGCGCCCCATGACCACCACGGCGGCGTCCTGAGCGCGGGACCGCCCCGCCAGTGCCGGCGCAGCCGGGGCACGGTGAGGAAGAGCGCGCAGGTGACGGCCGGCCACAGCGCGACGAGCATCGGCGCCCCGAGGGCGCGGGCGGCGAGGTAGGTGAAGATCTCCACCGCGTAGCCGAGCGTCACGCCGAGCGCGATCTCCTCGGCGCGCGTGCGCGTCCCGGCGAACAGGGCGCGGATCACCAGCGTGCCGGGCACGGCCAGGCCGGCGACGACGTAGGCGGCGAAGACGGCCGTGTCGGCGGCGGAGACGCCGTACCGGTGCAGCACGACGGCGGTGAAGGCCACCGCGAGGGCGGCCGGCAGCCACCTCCACGGCGAGGTCGTCCGCCCGTCCACGCGCCCGCCGCACGGCGCGGGCCTGTCCTGCGGTACGGCTGACGCGGGGTCGGGGCGGCCCGGCGCGGGCCGCCGGGCGGGCGAGGCTGTGTCCATGGGCGCAAGCCTGGTGAAACGGTCGCCCGGGATGGGCCGGGACGCCGGACCGCGGCCGTTTCTTGGCACCGCGTTGTGCGGCCCGGGGAGAACGGCCCGCGTTCGCCACGATTCCGTGGGACGGGCATGATCACCGGCGTGGGCGCCGCCGGGGAGGAATCGGCGTTACCGCCCGTCCTGGCGGGAAATCGCCATTCTTCACACGTGACGAGGACCGCGACGAGCGCGTCGTTATATTTCGCTTGCTCCCGTGATCTTCATATCGGCCGGGAGCTCGCCGAGATCGCGTCGGGGGTCGCGCCATGGCCAGAGACGGGGGAAGAGCCCGTTCCAGAGGGAGACGAACGTTCCGTCTCGTACCGCCGGTCCTGGGGGTGGCCGTCATGGCCGTGGCGTGCCTGCTCGGCCCCGGCCAGGTCCCCGCCCGGGGGTTCGCCGGGAAGGCCGCCGAGGCGGCGACCGCGGCGGCCGGGCGGGCGGCGCTGGCCTGCCCGCCCGACTCCGTCATCTGCCTGGAGAACAGCCTGCCCGGCAGCCCGGCCAGCGAGTGGGACGTCCCGGGCGGGGGCAGCACCGGCATCCTGGGGTACACGACGCGGATGAGCGTCGACGCGGGCGAGACCGTGGACTTCAAGGTGAACACCGACGCGAGCGACTACCGGGTCGACATCTACCGCATCGGCTACTACGGCGGCATGGGCGCCCGCATGATCACGACGATCGAGCCGTCCGCCCCGCTGCCCCAGCTCCAGCCCGAGTGCGCGCGGGACAACACGACCGGGCTGGTCGACTGCGGCGGCTGGGCGGTGTCGGCCTCCTGGGCGGTCCCGGCCGACGCCGTCTCCGGCGTCTACAGCGCGAAGCTGGTCCGCGAGGACGGCACGGCCGGCGCCAGCCAGATCCTGTTCGTCGTCCGGAACGACGACCGGGGGGCGGACCTGCTCTTCCAGACCTCCGACGCCACCTGGCAGGCGTACAACACCTACGGCGGCAACAGCCTCTACTCCGGCAGCCCCGCGGGCCGCGCCTTCAAGGTCAGTTACAACCGGCCCGTCCTCAGCCGGGCCGGCACCGTCAGCGGCTCGCGGGAGAGCTACTTCTTCAACTCCGAGTACCCGATGGTCAGGTGGCTGGAGGCCAACGGGTACGACGTCTCCTACACCTCCAACGTCGACACCGCGAGCCGGCCGGCGGGACTGCTGGGGCACCGGGCGTTCCTGTCCGTCGGCCACGACGAGTACTGGTCCAACGAGATGCGGGACAACGTCCGGGACGCCCGCGACGCGGGCGTCCACATGGCCTTCTTCTCCGCCAACGAGGTCTTCTGGAAGACCCGCTGGGAGAACAGCATCGACGGGACGGACACCCCGTTCCGGACGCTCGTCTGCTACAAGGAGACGCTGGCGAACGCCAAGATCGATCCGAGCCCGCAGTGGACCGGGACCTGGCGCGACCCGCGTTTCTCCCCGCCCTCGGACGGGGGCAGGCCGGAGAACGCGCTGACCGGCACCCTGTTCCGGGTCAACGGAACCGTCGCCGACTCGATGATCGTCTCCCACGAGTTCGCCCCCATGCGGCTGTGGCGCAACACCTCCGTGGCGAACCTCCAGCCGGGCCAGACGGCGATCTTCCCCGCCGGGATCCTCGGCTACGAGTGGGACGAGGCCCCCGACACCGAGTTCTCGCCGCCGGGGCTGGTCCGGTACTCCCGGACGGTGGTCGGCCGGATGTCGAGATACCTGCTCAACTTCGGCACCGCTTACGGCGCCGGGGTCGCCACGCACAACCTGTCCCTGTACAAGCAGCGCCCGAACGGCGCGCTCGTCTTCGGCGCGGGCACCACGCAGTGGTCGTGGGCGCTCGACGCCGTGCACGACCGGGCGGGCATGCCCACGGACGTGCGAGCCCAGCAGGCGACGGTCAACCTCTTCGCGGACATGGGGGCCCAGCCGGCGAGCCTGCAGCCGGGCCTGGTCCCGGCGACCGCGTCGACCGACACCTCTCCCCCGACGTCGGTGGTCGACACCCCGTCGCCGAACGCGTCCGCCCCGAGCGGGACGACCATCTCGGTCCAGGGGACCGCGACCGACACCGGCGGCGGCGTGGTGGCCGCCGTCGAGGTCTCCTTCGACGGCGGCACCCGCTGGTTCCAGGCGAAGGGCCGCACGAACTGGCAGTACAGCTGGACCACGGGCGCCCCGGGGCCGGTGACGATCATGTCCCGGGCGGTCGACGACAGCGGGAACATCCAGACCAGCCCGAACGAACGGATGATCACCGTCGTCGCCGCCTGCCCCTGCACCATCTGGCCGTCGACCACCACGCCGGCGATCGTCTCCAGCGGCGACCCCGCCGGGGTCGAACTCGGCGTGAAGTTCCAGGCCACGAGCCCGGGCCACATCAGCGGGATCCGGTTCTACAAGGGCCCGCAGAACACGGGCACGCACATCGGCAACCTGTGGACCGCCTCGGGGCAGCTGCTGGCGACGGCGACGTTCACCGGCGAGACGGCGAGCGGCTGGCAGCAGGTGAACTTCTCCTCCCCGGTCCCGGTGAGCTCCGACACCACCTACGTCGCCTCGTACTACGCCCCGGCGGGGAACTACTCGATAACGAGGCCCTACTTCACCAGGAACTACGGGAGCGGGGCGCTCACCGCGCTCTCCAGCGGCTCCTCGGGGGGCAACGGCGTGTACCGCTACGGCGCGTCCAGCGGCTTCCCCACCGCCAGCTTCAAGTCCACCAACTACTGGGTCGACGTCGTCTTCACGCCATCGAGCACGCTGTGGGACGACACGGACGAGCCCGCGCTCCCCACCTCCGGCGACCCCAAGGCGACCGTGGTCGGCGTGAAGTTCCAGGCGATCGCCGACGGCACCGTCACCGGGATCCGGTTCTACAAGGCGCCGGAGAACACCGGAACCCATGTCGGGAGCCTGTGGACGGCCGGCGGCCAGCTGCTGCGGAGCGCGACCTTCACCGGCGAGACCGCCTCCGGGTGGCAGCAGGTGAACTTCGCGACGCCCGTCCCGGTCACCGCCAACACCACCTACGTCGCCTCGTACCTCGCCCCGGCGGGGAACTACTCGACGACGAGGCCGTACTTCACCACGCGGTACGTCCGCGGCCCCCTCCTCGCGCTGGCGGACGGCGAGCAGGGCGGCAACGGCGTGTACCGCTACAGCACGGCCAACGCCTTCCCCACCAACACCTACCAGTCCACCAACTACTGGGTCGACGTGCTGTTCAACCCCAACCAGGGCTAGCCGAGTGATCGCAGCCGGGCCCCACCGCGACGGCGGGCCCGGCCGGTCGGAAGGAGCAGATATGTCACGTGCCAAGGGAACGGGCGCGATGCCGCCCATGAGCGTCTCCGTCGTCGTCCGCAACAGCGTGCGCCCCGGCTACCTGCCGGTCATGGCGCGCAAGGTGTGGCTGCGGCTGGGCGCGGGCCACGGCCGGGAGACGAGGGCCGCCACCGCGTGGGCCGCGAGCCGGGCCGAGGACCTGCATGCCTGGGGGGAACGCGTCGACGCTGCCCTGTGGCGGGAGAGCACGGAGTTCGCGCGGTCCCTCGCCGCGTCGGCCCGGCCCACGGTGGAGCGGCTGCGGGCGGCCGGCGTCGACCTGGGCGGACCGGGCGGGATCGAGCTGCTGTACCTCCTGACGCGGATCCTGCGCCCGGCGACCGCGCTGGAGACCGGGGTGGCCGCCGGCTGGTCCACCTCGGCCGTCCTCGCCGCGATGCGGGCGAACGGGACCGGCCACCTGCACTCCAGCGACTTCCCGTTCTTCCGCCTTCCCGACCCCGAGCGGTACATCGGCTGCGTCGTCCCCGACGGGCTGCGGGACGCGTGGACCCTGCGCACCAGGGGCGACCGGCGCAACCTGGAGGAGATCCTGCTCCCCGGGACGAAGGTGGACCTGGTGCACTACGACTCCGACAAGACCCGCCAGGGCAGGGAGTTCTTCATCCGCAGGTCCGCGTCCCACCTGGCGGACGGCCACGTCTTCGTCATGGACGACATCCAGGACGACCTGGTCTTCCGGGAGTACGCGGAGCGGCAACCCCACTTCCGCGTCTTCGAATACCAGGGGAAGTACATCGGCGTCACCGGGCCGGGTCTCCGCCTGGCCGAGGAGGTGAACGGCGGGTAGCCCGCACCACCCCGGCACCGCGGCCCCGCCCGGCACCGCGGGCGGTCCGCACCGCGCCGGCACCACGCCCGCGCGGCGCCGGCACCACGCCCGCACCGCGTCGGCGCCGCGGTCGCGCCCGGTCTCAAACCCCCGCAAAGGACTGGCAAGAAGATCGTCGTTCCGGGACGTCCACCCCCGTACGCGGCGTCCGTGTCGTCAGGCTTGCGGCCATGGCCGAAGCTCCGCCCTCTCCACGCTCCGCGCCGAGCCCTCTCGCCCCCGTGCGGGAGGCTCCGCCGGACGGGCTCCCGTCCCGGGCAGCCCCCGTCCCGCCCCGGGCACGCCTGACCCGGTGGCTGCCCGCGGCGTCCGTCGCCGCCCTCACCGTGCCGGTGCTGCTCCACTACGGCGTCTCAGCCCGGGACCTCGCCCTCTTCTGCGCCCACATCACGCTGGGTGTCGCGCTGCCGGGCGTCCTGCTGGTCAGGGCCCTGTACGGGCGCGCGCGCACGCCCGCGGAGGAGATCGCGCTCGGCGTGGTCCTCGGCTACGCCCTGGAGGTGTTCGCCTACGTCGCGGCCCGCGCCGCCGGGGCGCCCCTGCTCGTCGTGGCGTGGCCGATCGCCACCTACGCGGCGTTCCTGGCGGTCCCCCGGCTGCGCGCGCACTGGCGGAGCAGGGCGGGCCGCCTCCCCGCGGATCGGGCGCCGTGGTGGTGGCCGTGGTCGATCGCGCTGGTCGTCGCCTACCTCGTCGTGTGGAGCGCCGTCAACTTCTTCAGGACCCAGGCCCTGACCTGGCCCGCGCTGGGGACGACGTTCGTCGACATGCCGTTCCACCTGGCGCTGGTGGGCGAGCTCCGCCACCACGTGCCGCCCATGGTGCCCACGGTCGCCGGGGAGCCCCTGGTCTACCACTGGTTCGTCTACGCGCACCTGGCGGCGGCGAGCTGGACGACCGGGGTCGAGCCGCTGGTGCTGGTGCTGCGCCTGGGCATGCTGCCCATGCTGGCCGCGCTCGCCGTCCTCCTCGCCGCGGCGGGCAGGCGGGTCACGGGATCGTGGGCGGGCGCGCTGATCGCCCTGGTGAGCACGGTCCTCGTCACGGCCCCGAACCTCTTCCTGGGCACGGTCCCGGGGGTGTTCACCTGGAAGACCGTCCAGTCGTGGTCGAGCCCGACGCAGACCTTCGGGGCGGTGTTCTTCGCGGCGATCGTCGTGGTCCTCCTCGACCTCCTCGAACGCCGACGGCGCGGGCGGCGGGCCTGGCTGCTGCTGGGGATCCTCCTCGTGGCGGTCATGGGCGCCAAGGCCACCTACCTGCCGCTGCTCACCGCGGGCCTGGCGGCGGTGGCCGCGGTCCAGGCGCTCTGGCGGCTGCGCCTGCCCAAGGTCGCGCTCCGCGCGCTCGGGATGACCGCGGTGTGCCTGCTCTTCGCGCAGTTCGTGCTCTTCGGCGGCGTGCGGCAGGGGATCGTCGTCGATCCGCTCTCCATCATGCGTGAGAGCCTCGCCGAGCTGACCGGTCCGGGCGCCGTGGAACCGGCCGCCTCGGTGCTCGGCGTCACGCTGCTCTGCCTCATGTGCGCGGCGATCACCTGGTGCGGGATCCTCGGGCTGCTCGGCCGCCCGCGGACGCTCCTGCGGCCCGGGGTGGTCCTCGCGCTCGGCATGGGCGTGGCGGGCCTGGGCGCGGCGCTGGCGCTGGGCCACCCGCACCTGTCCCAGGGCTACTTCCTGCAGGCGCCCCACCCCTACCTGGCGATGGCCGCGGCCTGCGGGCTCGTCGCGATCGTGCGGCGGGCCGGGGTGCCGCTCCGCGCCGTGGCGGGCGCAGCCGCCGCCGGGGTCGCGGCCGTCTACCTCATCCGCGTGCTCTGCGGGGTCGCCGTGCCGCTGGAGGCCGGCCGGCCGGGCGTCGTGCTGTACCTGCCGTACCTCGCCCTGGCGGGGGTCGCCGGGCTGGCCGCCGTCCTGCTGCGCGCCGCGGGCCAGGGCAGGCTCCGCACCTGGGCGTTGGTGATCTGCCTGGTCACGGCCGCCGGCACGCCCGCCGCCTGGGTCACGCGCGTCCTGCCCGGCACGTACCGGGTGCCGACGGGTCAGGCTCAGGACGCCAACGGGAAACCCCCGGCCGAGGCGATCCCCGCCGGCGCCCTCACCGCGGGGCGGTGGCTGCGCGCCCACTCCACCCCGGATGACGTGGTCGCCACGAACCTGCACTGCCGCCTGGGGTACGAGGACCCGTGCGACGGCCGGGAGTTCTGGGTGGCGGCGCTGACCGAGCGGCGCGTGCTGGTCGAGGGGTGGACCTACACGGCGGCGAACATGGACAGCTGGCGGACCGGCCAGGTCGCCGAGTACCTGCCGTTCTGGGACCCCGAGCGGCTCCGGGCGAACGACGCGGTGTTCCGGGCGCCCTCGGCGGAGGCGGTCCGGCGGCTGCGCGACGGCTACGGGGTGCGCTGGCTGTTCGTGAACGAGCGCCTGGCGGGCGCGAGCCCGGACCTGGGCGCCTTCGCGACACTGCGGCACCGCTCCGGTGACTGCGCCGTCTACGAGCTGCGGTGACGCGGCGGGCACCGGTGACGTCCGGGGCCCGGCCTCCTGCGGGAGACCGGGCCCCGGACGGCGTCAGAGCCGGTAACCGTACCGGTGCAGGTGCCCGGAGAGAGAACGGTCCAGCAGCGCGAGCTGCCGCGGGGTGAGGTCCTCCCGGAAGGCCTCGGCCCGCCTCCCGGAGAACGTCCGGCGGGCGAGGTCCCGCTCGAAGCCGGCGGTCCAGGGAAGCCCGAGGAACTGCAGGATCATGTCCAGGTGCTTACGCGGATCGGCGAGCACGTCCTCGTACCGCAGTTCGAGCCAGAGCTCGGCCGGCACGGCCTCCCGCGCGGTCTCGTAGGCGTCCATCATCGTCTTCCAGCCGATGCCGGCCAGGTGCACCATGCACCGCCCCGCCTCGTCCCACTCCTCGGCGTAGCCGCTCGGCAGGGGGCCGAACCGCCAGCCCTCAGGTCCGAGGTGCCCGCGCCACCAGGGCATCTGCGCCAGGGAGTTGGCCACGGCGCGCCCGTCGCGCACGATGTGCACGAAGCGGGCGTCGGGAAACACCTCGTGCAGGAGCCCGGCGCGCGGCCAACCGGTGAACTTGTGCATGAAGTGCTCCGGCCCCCCGGACGCCCGGTTCCGGAAGAACCTCCTCAGACGCGCCGCCAGCCACGGGGTGGCGTCGGCGGCGGTCAGGTCCCGGAACGGGTCGGCGATCACGGGAGAGACCTCGCGGCTGAGCGCCGCGTACGCCTCCGAGGGCCCGAAACGCATGCCGCTCCGCAGTGCCAGGCCCGGCGGGATCCGACGGTAGATCGTTCCGCCGTGCCGTCGTACCGGCCCCGGGGTCCGCGCCCAGCGGTTGTCCAGGCCGGAGACGAACCCCACCTGCGGGTGACGGGCGAGCACCTCGTAGACGAGCGTGGAACCGCATCGTCCGGTGCCGATCAGAAAGCTGCGCACACAGCCTCCCCACTTGAATAAGACTCGGATACAAGCCGAAACACGGGGAGATGAGCCGGCACGGGCCCCCGATCGGTACGGGACAGGCCCGGTATCACGGCGTGTTCGGTCAAGGTCGGTTGAGATCGACGGTAAGGCCAACGGCGGCGTTGGTGGTGGAGGCCGGGTGTGAACCGTGTCGCCCGGCCGGGCGTGCCCGCGCCGCGCGGCGCCCGCCTGATCTGCCGGTAATGCCAGGGGAACGACTGCACCATCTCTTGTGTCCACGATCTTGTGGTCACGGAGCGCCGCCACCGCTGCGGGTTCCCGGGTGGCGATGATGACGCGGATGAACACGAGAATTCGGCTCACGCCCGGAGCATCCGCCCGGCCGTCCGCCGCGCGCCGGACGGAACCGCCGGGCACCGCGCGCGCCCTGCCGCCGATCGGCGGGGGACGAGGCCTTCGCGGGGGCGCGCCATGAGGAAACTCCACGTCTGCGAAGTGATCAAGACGCTCGACGTCGGAGGCGCGGAGGTCCTGCTCGTCGAGAGGCTGCTGGCCGCGCCTCCCGGGGCCAAGCGCTACACGGTCGTGTGCCTGCGGGCGTCCGCCGACGGGCTCATCCGGCGGCTGCGGGGGGCGGGGATAACCGTCGTCGACCTCACCGCGTGCCCGCCCGCGCTCCGCCTCCCCCGGCTCGTGGGGGTCGTCCGGCGGCTCCGGCCCGACGTCCTCAACCTCCACTCCCCTCTCCCCGCGTCACTGCTGCGGCCGGTGTCCCGGCTCTGGCGGCCCCGGCCCGCGCTGGTCTCGACCGTGCACAACGTGCGGTACCGCCTGCCGACGATGCTGCTCGACCGGTCCACCGGGTGGCTGGACACCCGGACCGTGGCCGTGTCCCCGCAGGTCGCCCGTGCCTTCACCGGCCGGGGAACCCGCGGTCTGGCCACCCGGATCCACGGCGTCGACGTCGGGCGGCAGCGCGGGTGGGCCGCGGACGCCGCACGGATCCGGCAGGAGTGGAACGTTCCCGAGTGGGCCTTCCTCATCGTGCACGTCGCCAACTTCCGCCCCCAGAAGAACCACGCCCTGCTCGTCGAGGCGGCGGCCAGGGTGATCGCCCGCGACCCGCGCGCCATGTTCCTGATCGCCGGGTCCGGCCCCCTGCACGACGAGACGGCCCGCCGCGTCGCCGCGCTCCGGTCGGAGGCCGTGCGCTTCCTCGGGAGCGTGCCGGACGCGGCCCGCCTGATCGCGTCCGCCGATCTCCTGGTGCTCAGCTCCTCCTACGAGGGGCTTCCCGTCGTCGTCATGGAGGCTCTCGCCGCGGGCGTGCCGGTGGTGTCCACCGCCGTCGGCGGGGTGCCGGACCTGGTCGAGCACGGCGGGAACGGCCTGCTGACCCCGCCCGGCGACCCCGGGGCGCTCGCCGAGGACATCCTGCGGGCGATGCGGCCCGAGATCCACGCGCACCTCCGCCGGGGGGCGTTGGACCGCGCTGACCTGGTGGACATCGGCCGGACGGCGGCCTGGTTCGACAGCCTGTACGACGAGGTCTGCCCGTAGCCGGGCGCGGGCGCGGGCCCCCGGGGAAGGCGCCCCCTTTCCCGCGTCCGGCACGCACCTCACGACGGGCGCCCCCGTAAGATCACGAAAGCGGAAGGTGGGAACGTGGAAGGTTCCGCCACGGCGGCGGGAGGCCGCGCTCAGGTCCGGTCCGTCGCCTTTCTCATCGGGCACCTGGGGATGGGCGGCACCCAGCGCCAGCTGTCCCTGCTCGCGCGGGAGCTGCGCGGCAGGGGCGTCGAGGTTCACGTGCTGCTCCTGTCGAAGGACGGGCCGCACGAACCGGAGCTGCGCGCCGCCGGGGTCGGGGTGCACCATCTCGGCTTCACCCGCCGGCCGCCGCGCCCACGGGCGGCGGCCGAGAACGCGCGGGCCTTCGCCCGCCTCGTCGGCCTGCTGCGGCGGCTCCGGCCCGACGTGCTGCACGCGTTCCTGCGCGAGGGCTACGTCCTGGGTGCCCCCGCCGCCCGGCTGGCCGGGGTGCCGGTCACGGTGGCGGGGCGGCGCAACCAGAGCCGGCTCGAACGCCGGCGCCGGTGGCTCCGCCCCCTCGAAGGCGCCCTGAACCTGATCGTCGACCACGTCGCCGTCAACGCGGCGGCCCTGGCGGAGGACGCCCATACGGCCGACGGTGTGCCCACCCGCAAGCTGAGCGTGATCTACAACGGTCTGCCCGCCCCGGCGTTCGATCCGGTCGAGCCGGAACAGGTCGACACCGCGTTCCCCGTGGTGGTGTGCGTCGCGCGGCTGAGCCCGGAGAAGGGGCACCGCGTCCTCGTCGAGGCGGCCGCCGACCTCGCCCGCCGGGGACGGCCGTGCACGTTCGTGCTCGTCGGCGACGGGCCGGAACGCGGCCGCCTCGAAGGGCGGGTGGACGCCTCCGGCGCCGACGTCCGCTTCGCGGGCGTCCGGGGCGACGTCAGGGGGTTCCTGGCCCGCGCGGACGTGGTGGTCCTCCCCTCGCTCTCCGAGGGCCTGAGCAACGCGGTCATGGAGGCGATGGCGGCGGGCCGGCCCGTCGTCGCCACCGCGGTCGGCGGCACCGCCGAACTCCTCGGCGACCGCGGAATCCTCGTCCCCGCCGCGGACCCGCAGGCCCTGGCCGACGGGATCGCCCGGCTGCTCGACGATCCGGTTCTCGCCGCCTCCCTGGCGGACGCGGCGCTCGCGTGGGCGAGGAAGAACCTCGGGCTGGACGTCATGGTCGACGCGCACCTCGCGCTGTACGGGCGGCTCCTGGAGGCCCGCCGTGCCCGGTAACCGTGACGGCGGCACCTCCACCCCCGCCGTGACGCACCCGCCGGAGGCCCGCCGGTCCGCGGCGGCGGAGCGCGGCCCGGCGCCCGGCCCGCCGGAAGAGGGTTCCGCGGCGGGCGTCGTCGCCAGGAGCGTGGCGAGCCGGACGCTCCGGCTGCTGCTGGCGACGGTGACGGGCATGCTGATCGCGCGCACCCTCCAGCCCGAAGGGCGGGGGACCTACGCGGTCATCGCGACCGCGGCGTCGATGGCCATGATCCTGGGGCACCTCTCCGTCGAGAGGTCGCAGATCTCGATGTGGGCGGACCGGGCGCGGCACCGCGCCCTCACCTCGAACAGCCTGGTGCTCGGCCTCACC
Organism: Streptosporangium fragile; assembly: GCF_039534445.1. Classification (NCBI taxonomy): domain Bacteria; kingdom Bacillati; phylum Actinomycetota; class Actinomycetes; order Streptosporangiales; family Streptosporangiaceae; genus Streptosporangium; species Streptosporangium fragile. The sequence goes on from NZ_BAAAVI010000055.1 coordinate 12,600, forward strand.
CTGGGGGGCGTGTCCGCGCTGGCCGGGCTGGGGCTGACCGCCCTCGGCCTCCTTCCCACGGCCTCCCCGCTGATGGGCCTGGCGCTGCTCGCCGTCCCGTTCGGCGTCGCGGCCATCAACCTCAACGGCATCGCGCTGCTGCGCTCGCAGGCGGACGCCGTCAACCGCGGCGCGCTGGCCGCGGCCATGACCCAGTGCCTGCCCCTCCTGGTCATCATCGCGATCGGTGACCTCACGGTGACGAGCGTCGTCGTGTGCTGGACGATCTCCATCACCGTTCCGTTCTTCCTGATGCTCTGGACGCTGCGCCCGCTGTCCCTGCGCGGCGACGCCCGGCTCGCGCGCCGGCAGCTGGCCGTCGGCGGCCGCTACCACGCCGGGCGGGTCGCCTTCCACTTCCTGATGACCGTCGACGTCCTCCTCCTCGACGGCCTGGACTCCGCGGCGGCGGCGGGAATCTACACGGTCGCCGTCACGGTGCTGGCGCTCACCCGCATACCGGCCGACGCGATCGCGCAGGTCGCGCTCCCCCGGCAGGCCTGCGCCGACACCCGGGACGCGGAGCAGGTCACGGCCCGTACCCTCCGGCTCAACCTGCTCATCTCCGCGGCCTTCATCGGAACGCTCGCCGCCGCCTCACCGGTGCTGGTCCCGCTGGTCTACGGGGAGTCCTTCGCCGGCAGCGTCGTCCCGCTGCTGGTGCTGGCCCCGGGCGCGGTCGCGCTGACCATGATCCGGCTGGTCGAGCAGCATCTCGTCCGGCTCGAGCGGCCCATGGTCATGACCGCGATCGCAGTCGGCGCCCTCGCCGCGAACGTCCTGCTCAACCTGGTGCTCATCCCCCGCTGGGGTGCGGCGGGCGCCTCCCTGGCGTCCACCGCGACCTACATCCCCATGGCCGTCCTGGAGATCGCCTGGTTCGCCCGCTCGGCCGGGATCCCGATGCGCTCGTTCCTGCCGCGCCCCGGTGACGTGCGCCTGCTGCTCACCCGGCTGGCCGCCCTCGCGGTGACCGGCCGGCGGGGGCGGCGTGCGGCGCGGCAGGCCGGATGACGGCGATCCGGGCCCGGTACGCACCGGTCACGTCCGGCGGATCCGACGGATCCGCCGGATCCGCCGCCCGTGACGCCGCTACCCGCGGCCGGGGACCGGGGACTCCGGGCCGGTCCGCTCCTCCGCGGGCGAGACCGGGGACTCCGCTCCGCGCCGGTCCGGCCGGCTCCACGCCACGGCGGCGAGCAGGCTGACGACCAGCACGATCGGGATGCGCTGGCGGAAGATCAGGCCGATGTTCGCCATGGTCGTCGCGTAGGCGACCGTGCTCGGCACGATGAACAGCAACAGGAGCAGCAGCATCGCGCGGTCGTGGCGCCAGAGCCGGCGGGCGCCGCGCACCGCGCAGTAGAAGACGAAGTACAGCAGCAGCACCTCGATCTTGCCGAGCTGCAGTGTCATGCTCCCGGCCGTCCAGGGGAACGGGGAGAGCAGGGTGTAGAGGATCTTGGGCCCGAGCTGGTTCCACACGTTGCCGCCGTCGTCGAACATCACGCCCGACTCCCCGTCGGCGTTGGAGAGACGGACGTTGTCCGACTGGCCGCGCTCCAGCTCCGACTGCATCGTCGCGAGGGGCCCGGTGTTCAGGGCGTCGTCGAGGTGGACCCCGGCGAACGTCAGCACCGCCAGGGAGATGAGCACCATGCGCAGGGAGAGCGCGCGCTTCGGCTTGACGACGCCGAGGACCAGCGGCAGCGCGCACATGAACACCATGTAAGGACGCACGTACCACAGCGCCCAGAGCAGCGGGCCGAGCGCGAGCACCTTGCGGAGGTCGAAGCGCCGCGCGTTCGAGGCCGCCAGCCACAGGCAGATCAGGACGAGGAAGGCGTTGAAGCCGTCCTTGAACGTGTCGGAGGTGTGGACGAGCAGCGTGGGCAGGAACGCCACGAACACCAGCAGCCGGAAGGCCGACTTCTCGTCGGCGCCCACGAGGCGGGCGAACTTGTACATCACCACGCACAGCCCGCAGGCGATGAGCGCGACGACCGCGGCGCAGGCCAGCGGGGCGGGACCGCCGCACAGGTAGACGACGAGCGCGAAGATGTGGCACGGCCCGGCCGCCGAGTGGAGGGACGGGATCTCCTCGGCCGTGACGAACCGGAAGCCCTCGGCCCGCCAGTAGGCCACGATCTCCATGGCCCTGAGCTCGTAGGCGAAATTGTCTCCGCCGTATTCGAGGACGCCGCCTCTCAGCATCAGGGCGTGCACCACCAGCCGGGCGACAAACGCGAGGACGAGCACCGGGAGGACCCGCCACATCAACCGTTCCCCGAAGCTTGCGTGAACGAGGAGAATGAGAATGACCGCCACTGCGGCGACGACGACGTACTCCATGGAATTTCACCTTAGTCGGCCTGCGGTCCCGCGGAAATCCGCGGCTCTCCCGAGGCTTCGCGGTGAAACTTTCACGCGGCGCGAACATCGTCACGATACCCGCTTCATCCAGGGAGGACGCCGAACTAATCCGGTGTGTCCCCCGAAATTCCCAGCCGACCCGTACCGTTTTCCGGCAATCTATCGACTAAATCACCTCGAACGGTACACCTCTCGTCGATAGCGCCTTGGATCGGGAAATTTCCACCAGCCGGTACGGGAGCGTCACGCGGGCCGCGCGAGCGGACGCCTCAACTGAATCATGCGAAGGTAGGAATAAGGGAAAACATTTCGCCACCACCGGAACAGTAGCCGCGAACGGAAGGACCGCGAGCTACCTTCTCCGACGTGACCAGGCCATCACCGAGGAGCCCGCAATGAAATCGGATAGCCGGATTCGCGTCATGGAGATCATCGCGCGAATGAACGTCGGCGGTCCCGCCACCCAGGTCTTAGGACTGCACGAGCGGCTGAACCGGGAGGAGTTCGACCACCGCCTCTACACCGGCTACGTCGACGACCACGAGGGCGACCACCTCCGGCTGCGCGACGCGGAGACCCGGGTGCACCGGGTCCCGGGCCTCGGCCGGTCGATCAGGCCGGGTGACGACCACCGCGCCCTCTTCTGGCTGATCCGCGCCATGCGGACGTTCCGCCCGCACATCGTGCACACCCGTACGGCCAAGGCGGGCGCGCTGGGCCGGGTGGCCGCCCGCCTGTCCGGCGTCGGCTCGGCCCGGGTGCACGTCTTCCACGGGCACCTCCTGCACGGATACTTCTCCCCGGTCAAGCGCGGGCTGTACGTGCGGTCGGAACGACTCCTGGCCTCGATGTCGGACCGGCTGGTGACCGTGGGCTCCCGGGTGCGGGACGAACTGCTCCAGGCGGGGATCGGCCGGCCCCCGCAGTACGTGGTGATCCCGCCCGGGGTCCGGCTGGGGCCGGTCCCCGAGCGCGGGAAGGCCCGTGCCGAGCTGGGGCTGCCGCAGGACGTCCCCGTCGTGGCGTACGTGGGCCGCCTCACCCAGGTGAAGCGGCCCGACCGGTTCCTCGCCGTGGCCGGCGCCGTGATCAGGCAGATCCCGGAATGTCACTTCGTCGTGTGCGGGCGCGGCGAGCTGGAGCAGCAGGTCGAGCGGGGCGTCGGAGCCGTCCGCGACTCCTTCCGCCTGGTCGGCTGGAGGAAGGACGTGGAGACCGTCTACGCCGCCGCCGACGTGGTCCTGCTGACCTCCGACAACGAGGGCACGCCTCTGTCGCTCATCGAGGCGGGGATGGCCGGCGCGCCGGTCGTCGCCACGCGCGTGGGAAGCGTCGCCGAGGTCGTCCGGGACGGGCACACCGGCCTGCTCTCGACGACCGACCCGGGCGAGCTGGCCGCGCACACCGTCCGCCTGCTCTCCGACCGGGGCCTCGCCCGCCGGATGGGCGAGTCGGCCCGCGACTGGACGGCGTACGCGTTCGGCGTGGACCGCCTCGTCTCGGACACCGAGAACCTCTACCGGTCGCTGTGCGGGACCGCCCGGCCCCTCGTCCGGGAGGGGGCCCGCCGATGAGAGTGCTGGTGACGGGCGGCGCCGGATTCATCGGCGCGCACACCTGCCGGGCGCTGACCGCCCGGCCCGAGGTCGGGCACGTCACCGTGCTGGACGACCTGAGCAGCGGGAACCTCGCCAACCTCGACGGCGTCGAGGCCGAGGTCGTGACGGGCAGCATCCTGGACCGGGACCTGCTGACGGAACTCGTGGCGGGCGTCACGCACGTGATCCACCTGGCCGCCCGCCCGTCGGTGCCCCGGTCGCTTCTCGACCCGCTGGCCTCGCACTCCGTCAACGCGACGGGCACCCTCCACGTGCTGGAGGCGTGCCGTGCGAACAGGCCGCACGTGATCCTGGCCTCCTCCTCGTCGGTGTACGGCGACCGTCCCGAGCCGTACAAGCACGAGGACCTGCCGACCCGGCCGCTCAGCCCGTACGGGGCCAGCAAGCTCGCCACGGAGGCCTACGCGCTGGCCTACGCGCACAGCTTCGGGCTGCCGGTGCTGCCGTTCCGCTTCTTCAACGTCTACGGTCCGTTGCAGGCCGCCGGCCACGCGTACGCGGCCGTGATCCCGGCGTTCGTCTCGGCGGCCCTGCGGGGCGAGCCGGTGCCGCTGCACGGCGACGGTCACCAGGCTCGGGACTTCACCTACGTGGAGTCGGTGACCCAGGTCCTGGTCGACGCCGCCGTCCGCCGGGTGACGAGCATGACGCCGGTGAACCTGGCGTTCGGGACACGTGTCTCCCTGCGGCACGTGATGGACGTCCTCGCCGCGGTCCTCGGGCGGCCGGTCGAGTCGGTCACCCTGCCGCCGCGGACGGGTGACATCCGCCAGTCGCAGGCCTCCCCTCACCTGCTGCGCGAGCTGTTCCCCGGCGTGCACCCCGTCTCCCTGGAGGAGGGGCTCCGCGCGACGGTGACCTGGTTCGAGAAGACGTCGGCCCCCGGCGCCGACCTGGGGCTCGGCGCACGCGCCTGAGCCGCCGTTTCCTCCCGGCAACGGACATCTCCACAAGCATGCGATGAGGAGAAAAGCCTGTGAGCTTGCCATCGACTACCAAATATCTGATAACGGGCGGCAGCGGGTTCATCGGATCGCACCTGACCGATGCCCTGCTCGCCCGCGGCGACTCCGTCGTCGCCCTGGACAACCTCTCGACGGGACGGCTGGAGAACCTCCGGCCCCATCCGAACCTGCGGTTCGTCCACGGCTCGGTCCTCGACGAGCTGATCGTCGACGAGCTGGTCCACCAGTGCGACGTGGTCGTCCACCTGGCGGCCGCGGTCGGGGTCAAGCTGATCGTCGAGCAGCCGCTGCGGTCCCTGACCACCAACATCCGGGGCTCGGAGATCGTGGTCGAGGCCGCGCACCGGTACCGCAAGAAAATCCTGCTCACCAGCACGAGCGAAATCTACGGCAAGAACTCCTCCGACGCGCTGCGTGAGGACTCCGACCGCATCCTCGGCAGTCCCGCCGTGGTCCGCTGGGCCTACAGCACCGCCAAGGCCGTCGACGAGATCCTCGCCAACGCCTACCACAAGGAACGCGGCCTGCCGACGATCATCGTGCGGCTGTTCAACACCGTGGGCCCGCGGCAGAGCTCGACCTACGGCATGGTCATCCCGACCCTCGTCCGGCAGGCCCTGTCGGCCATGCCACTGACGGTGTTCGGCGACGGGACCCAGACCCGCTGCTTCGCGCACGTCGCGGACGTCGTCGACGCGTTGCTGCGGCTGCTCGACAACGACGCGGCCATCGGCCACACCTTCAACATCGGCTCCGCCGACGAGGTGAGCATCCTGGAGCTGGCCAAGCTCATCATCGAGTTCACCGGGTCCACGTCCGGCATCGACCTCGTCCCCTACTCCGAAGCCTACGAGCGGGGATTCGAGGACATGACCCGCAGGGTTCCCGACACGACGAAGCTCCGCGCGCTCACCGGCTGGACCCCGCGTCGCACTCTCGACGAGATCCTCACCGAGATCATCAGAGAGGCCACCGGCGGTCCGGCGGCGTCCATCCGGTGAGCGGGACGATCGCCCTCGCCGCGGGGGCGGCCTGCGCGCTCAGCGCCACGGCGATCGTCCCGCTGCGGCGCCTGGCGCTGCGCTGGGACCTCACCGACCGCCCCGGCGGGCACAAGGCCCATGCCCGGCCGACCCCGTACCTGGGCGGGGTCGCCATCACCGTGGGCACGGTCGTGCCCACGGTGACCGCGCTCGGCTTCGCCGACCTGCAGCTCGCGGCGATCCTGCTGGCCGCCACGGCGGTGTCGCTGCTCGGGCTCATCGACGACATATCCCCGCTGCCGGCGGTCACCAGACTGGCCGCGGAGGTGGTGGTGGCCTGCGGGGTGGTGCTGTCCGGCGTCCAGGTGACCGTGACGGGGACCTGGCTGGACGGCGTCTTCACGACGGTGTGGATCGTCGTGATGACCAACTCCTTCAACCTGCTGGACAACATGGACGGCGCCCTCGGCGCCGTGACCGTGGTCACCGCCGGTCTCCTGGCGGTGACGGCCGCGGTGCAGGACCGCCCGGAACTCGCGGTGCTGCTGTGCGCGCTGGGCTGCGCCGGCCTGGGCTTCCTGCCGTACAACTGGGCGCCCGCGCGCATCTTCATGGGCGACTCGGGATCCCTGTTCATCGGCTTCACGCTCTCCTGCTCGGCCGTCGTCCTGGTCGTCGGGCGGGACCCCGACACGGTGGCCGCCGGGCTGCTGCTGCCCACCTTCGTCGCGACCTTCGACACCTGCGTGGTGTTCCTCTCCCGTGCGCTGGCGGGCCGCTCGCCCCTGCGAGGCGGCACCGACCACGTGTCCCACCGGCTGCGCGGGATCGGCCTGAGCACCCGGCTGGTCGCCGCGACGCTGGGCGCGATCTCGGCGGTCACCGGTGCCCTGTGGCTGGCGACGGTCCTGGGCCGGGTGCCGGCCGTCACCGCGGTGGTCGCGGCCGGAGCGATCACCCTCATCCTCATCAGCCTGCTGCGGGGTGCGCGCGCCGACTCTCCGGTCCAGCGCCCCAATGCTCCCCAGAGAATCCGCGAAAGGCGGCGTTGATCCCGTGGATCTGCTCTACTACGCACGGCTTATGCGCCGGAACTGGCCGCTCATCCTCCTCTCGCTGGTCCTCGCGGTGGGCACGGCGCTCGTCGTCACGGCGAACACCCCGCCGAAGTACGTGGCGACGATCTCCATGCTGGTCTCCGGCCACGACCGGGAGGGCAGCCTCTCCACCGCCTACCAGGCGGGGATGCTGTCGGCGCAGCGGGTGCACTCCTACGCCAACCTGCTCTCCAGCCGCCGGGTGGTCAGCCAGATCACCGAGCCCGAGAACGTCGGGCGCGTCCAGGCGAACATCACCGCCGAGGCCGTGCCCGGCACCGTGCTCCTGCGCGCCACGGTCACCGACACCGACCCCGAGCGGGCAGCCGGCCTGGCCAACGCCCTGGGGGCGCGTTTCGCCGAGCTGATCAACCAGATCGAGCGGCCCACTCCCGGCAGCCGTCCCACCGTGAAGGTCACGGTGGTGGACCAGGCGTCCGTGCCCGGAGCGCCCATCAGCCCCAGGCCCATGGTCAACCTGCTGATGGCCGTGCTGATCGGGTCGCTCTCGGCCGTGGCCGTCATCGTCGTCCGCGACCGCCTGGACACGACCGTCAAGTCGTCGGACGCGCTGCAGCAGGCGTCCGGCAGCTCGACCCTGGGCGTCATCGGCTACGAGCGGGACGCCCGGCGCCACCCCCTGATCCTGCGCGACCAGGGCCGGTCGTCCCGGTCCGAGGCGTTCCGCTCGCTCCGCACCAACCTGCAGTTCATCGGGGTCGACCGCAAGCCGAAGTCGCTCGTGGTGACCAGCTGCCTGCCGGCCGAGGGGAAGTCCTCGACCTCCGCCAACCTCGCGATCACACTGGCGCAGGCGGGCTGGCGGGTCATCCTGGTGGACGGCGACCTGCGCCGCCCGAGCATCCCGGGCTACCTCGGCCTGGAGGGGACGACGGGCCTGACGGACGTGCTGATCGACAGGGCGAACCTGGACGACGTCATCCAGACCTGGGGCGAGCCGGGCCTGGCGGTCCTGCCGAGCGGCCAGGTCCCGCCGAACCCGAGCGAGCTGCTCGGCTCGGCCGGGATGCGCCAGGTGCTCGACCGGCTGACCGCGGCGTACGACATGGTGATCATCGACGCGCCGCCGCTGCTGCCGGTCACCGACGCCGCGACGCTCGCCGCGATCTGCGACGGCGCCCTCCTGGTGGCCCGCCACGGCAAGACCCGGCGCGAGCACATCGCCCACGCCGCCCAGCTGCTCTCCTCGATCAACGCCCGGGTGGTGGGGACCGTGCTGAACTTCGCCCCGAGCCGCGGCAGCAGATACTACGGCTACGGCTACGGGTACGGCGGCTACGAGGCCGACTCCCAGGTCAGGACACCGGTGGGTGTGTGAGCAGGCGAAGCGGGGCGGCGAGCGACCGCGCGATCCTCCGCCCCGCCGCCCGATAGGCCAGCCAGGAACCCCCGTAGGGGTCGGCGATGTCGGGCTGGTCGACCCTGACCAGCCCGCGCAGCGCCCTCGCCTCGTCGACCAGCGCGCGGGCCCGCCGCGCGGGATCGGTGTGGCGAAGGACGTCGGCGGGCGGCACGGCCCCCGCCAGCGCGCCGAACTCGGCGATGGTGAAAGTCCTCGCGGCCGCGGCGAGGTGCCGGGCCACCGCCTGCGCGCGATGCTCGCGGGTCGCCCCCAGCACCAGGTCCGCGGCGGCCACCAGCTCGGAGGTGAGCGGGCGGGAGCCGAACCCGGTGGGATCGCCGCCGAGCCGCACCAGCGTCCGCCGGGCGCGCTCGGCCATCTCCAGCCCCGGATCGGCGTGGGTGCCCGCGCTGATCACCTGCACCGCCGGGCACGGCCCGAGCGCGGCGCGGGTCAGCCGCTCGGCCAGCGGGGAACGGCAGATGTTGCCGGTGCACACGAACAGGATGCGGAAACGGGCACCGTCGCGCGGCTCCGCGCCCACCCCGGGCTCCCGCCAGCAGCGGGCCCCGCAGCTCTCGTGCCCGGCCTCGCACTCCGCGATCATCGAATTCCTCCAGCGTGGGAACCCCTGGCTTCAGCCCTGGGGAGGGCGTCGAGAGCGAGACGGTAGATCGCCCGCCGCGGGCCGCCGCCCCCGACGCGCCGCTCTTTGCGCTTTCCTGCCGGTACGGCGGCGAGCCCTTCCGCGTGCGACGGCGTGCTCCGCGGGATCCACCGGTCCACGGGCGCCCGCCACTCCGGGAGAGTCCGCCGCTCCGCGGAAACCCCCACGTGCACGGGCACCCGTCAATCCACGGGTCCACCGCTCCGCGGAAACCCGCCGGAGGCCGCCGTCAGGGGGCGGCGCAGCCGCGCTGGTCCTCGGTGACCCGCGTCCGCTGGGGACGGACGAGCGGCTGCACCGGGACCAGCGGGGGCTCGCCGGAGGCGAGCTCGGTGAGGTCGAGCTCCAGCGTCCTGGACTGCCGGGGCGCGAACTCCAGCAGCGCCGAGTAGACCGGGCGGGACCGCTCGGTCTCCCGGAGGACCGGCACCTGCTCCCCGTCGAGCCGCGCCTCGGTCAGCGTCGAGCCCAGCCCGCCGTACAGCGAGACCCACAGCAGGTTGGACCCGGGAACGTGCGAGCGCCTCGGAGAGTCGAGCCGGCCGGTGACGTAGGAGGGCAGTGGTCCGCGCGGGACGTCGTTGGTGAGACGGACCCGGACGGTCGTGGCGCGCCGGCCGCCCTGGCAGGGGCCCAGCCGGTAGTCGAGGGAGCGCTCCAGGTAGTAGTCGAGCTTGCCGCCGGCCGAGTTGTTGACGACCAGTCCGGCGAACGGCCCCGGCCGCCGCGGCAGCACGCCGCCGACGGGGGTGCCCGCCAGGCGCCGCTGCTCGGCCCGGTGGCGGCTCCAGATCTGGACGCGCCGCTCGTCCACCATGCGTCCCAGCGCCGGCAGCAGCCTGGCGGGGTCGGCGAAGGAGGCGGGCAGCGCCTCGCCGACGGCCCCGGCGACCCGCAGCAGGAACCGCTTACGCGCCACGGGGTCGGTGTAGCGGGCGTAGGCGTCCCGCTCGGTGAGGGCGACGACGTTCTCGGCGGTCACCTTCTCGCCGTCGGGAAGTGTGACGGGCCCGATGAGTTTCAGCAGGTGGGACAGGCCGACCGGATCGGTGGCGAGCGCTCCGTCGAGCTTCTCGCGGTGCTGCCGCTCCCACAGCCCGGTCCAGGTGGCCGCCGCGTACGGGAAATGCGGGGAGAGGTTGGAGACGGAGAGCATCTTCGTCGCGCTCTCCCCGTAGCGCTTGCGGTAGGCGGAGCCGTGGTCGGTGACGGGGACGGGGCTGGTGGCCAGGCCGTTGTTGGACGACAGCCGCTCGATGGCGATCCGGCCCCGCTCGGCCCTCAGGATGCCGAAGGCACCCACCAGACCCCCGGTGCCCCGTGCCTCGGCGTTGGTCTGGAAGGCCAGGAAGTAGCGGCGGGGACCGTCGCGGCCGAGCATCGGGGGCAACAGGGCGGCGGTGTCGGCCGCGGTGCGGAGCAGGCCGCGCAGCCGGCCGATCTCGGCCAGCGCGGTGCCGCGGGCCTCGTCCACCTGCCGCAGGCCGGTGGTGGCGGGGGTGGCCGCCAGGCGGGAGTCCGCCCGCCGGAGCCGGGTGACGGCGTCGTCCAGGGCCGGGGCCACCGCGTCGAGCGCGGCCAGCTGCCGCCGCATGTCGTCCAGGGAGTGGGTCGTGATCGCCATGAGGGGGGCGCCGGCCTGTTGCACGCCGGAGAGCGCGTCGGTCAGCTCGGCGGCGGCCCATGCCAGGCCACGCACGGTCGTCGCGGCGTCCCCCACCAGGGGGGTGTGGGCCAGCGCCCACCAGTCGGGGCCCTGGGTCAGGCGCCGGGCCTCGGCGGCGTGCTCGCGCGCCTCGGCCAGCGCCGCCGCCACCGGGCGCAGGTCCCCGGTGTCCATGGCCGCGCGGAGCCGCGTCAGCGCGGTCCTGGTGGCGTCGAGGTGGTCGTGCACCCGCAGGCCGAGATGGGCCGACCAGCCCCCGACCACCACCAGGGCGGCGGGAGCCAGCAGGCCCGTGACGACTGCCCGGCGTCGTCTCTTACTCGTCTTACTCGGCACTGGCGGATCGACGGCGCCGGATGGAGATCAGCACACCTGCGGCGCCCGCGGCCAGCAGGCCACCGCCGAGGACGGCCACGGAGGCCACCGGGGCACCCGTGAACGGCAGCTCGGCCGCGGGAGGCGGTCCGCCCGGTCCTCCGCAACCGTCGAAGCAGTCGTCGAAGCAGGCGTCACCGCCGCAGTCGTCGAAGTCGTCGAAGTCGTCGAAGTCGACCGGGAAGTGCTTGTCCTTGTGGTGGTCGGGCCTGCCCCCGTCGGGCCTGCCCCCTCCGGGGGGCTCTTCCTCAGGGGACGAGCCCGTGCAGGACCGAATGACCTCAAGGGCGATCTCCAGGGCCTCGAGGGCGATGTTCTCGGCCTCGGCGGCGGCCCGCGCGGCCCTGCGGGCCGTCTCGGCGGCTCGGGTGGCGATCTCCGCGGCCCTGGGATCGACCGTCTTGGCAATGGCGGCGAGAGCCTCGGCCTTGGCGGCGATGCCCTCGGCCTTGTCCGCGATCCTGGCCGCCTCGTCGGCGTTGTCCTCTGCCTCGGCGGCCACCCGCTTGGCTTCGAACACGATCCCGGAGGCCCCGGAGCCGCTTCTCTCACCGTCGTCAAAGCCGAGCTCCGCCCCGTCCAGGGCGGCCTCCTTCTCAAGGAGGCGCTCCAGGTCTTCCCAGTCATCCGGGTCGCCCGGAGCCGGCCTCGCGGCGGCGAGAGCGACTCTCGCAGCGCCGGGAGCGACTCTCTCGGCGGAGGTCATCCTCGCGGCGTCCGGGTCGATCCCGCAGGACTCCTCGGCCTCGTCGGCGAGCCGCTGAGCCTCCCCGAGGAGACCCTGGACGTTGCCGAGGACGTCCTCGGCCTCCCCGAGGGCCAGGTCGGCGGCTTCGCCGAGAGCCAGAGCCGCGAAGAGGTAGTTGGGGTCGGGCGGGTAGAGCGGCGCCTGCACGGCGGTCACCGGTGCCGGCAGGGCGGTCGCGGCAACCGCCACCCCGGCGGGTCCGATCATCAGCCCTCCCCCGGCCACCGCCGTGAGAAGGACCGTTGTTAAGTGTCTTCTGGCCAATTTCGGACTCCCTGGCGTTGATTCAGGCCATGGGACAAGGCGCTTGGCGCACAAGCGACATGTCTCCGGAACCCGTTTTATTTGCCATCCGGAATCGGCGACCTGTCCGGCTCGCCCCCCTTACCGAACGATCACCGCTTGTTTCCCGATCACTGATGGCCATCGAGCGGCACGTCACCCGGACGCGGGCGGGGCGGCGACGGGCGCCGGGCGCGCGTCCCGCACCCGGTCCCGTTCTCTCTAGACTTCACACATGCCAACAGCATTGATCACCGGGGCGACGGCCGGCATCGGCGCCGCCTTCGCCCGCCGTCTGGCCGCGGACGGTTTCTCCCTGGTCCTGGTCGCCCGCGACGGCGAGCGCCTCGCCTCGGCCGCCGAGGAGCTGCGCCTGCGCTACGGGGTGAGCAGCGAGGTGCTCCCCGCCGACCTGGCGACCGACGAAGGGCTCCAGGCGGTCGAGGCACGGCTCCACAAGGGCGTCGACCTGCTGGTCAACAACGCGGGGTTCGGCCATCCCGGCGCCTTCCTCGACGTTCCGGTGGAGGACGAGCTGCGGATGCTCAAGGTCCACTGCGAGGCGGTGCTGCGCCTGACGCTGGCCGCGCTGCCCGGCATGAGGGAGCGCGACCGGGGCGCGGTGGTCAACGTGGCGTCGGTGGCGGCGTTCTTCCCCTACGGCACCTACAGCGCCTCCAAGGCGTGGGTGGTGAACTTCAGCGAGTCCACGGCGGCGCAGCTCGGCGGCCGCGTGCGGGTGATGGCCCTGTGCCCGGGGTTCGTGCGGACCGAGTTCCACCGGCGCGCCTCGATAGACTCTTCCGGCATCCCCGGCTTCCTGTGGCTCTCGGCGGACGACGTGGTCCGCGAGGCCATGCGTGACCTGGCCCTCGGCAAGCGGGTGAGCGTCCCCGACGCGCGCTACAAGGCCATCACCGCGGTCGGCAGGCTGATCCCGCGGAACCTGGCCGGGCAGGTCTCCCGCCGCCTCGGCCGCCGCTGACCTCTCGGCGCCGCCGATCGTACCCGCCGGGGTCCGCGCCCGCGGGGACCATGTGCACGGGGTCCGCGCGGGCACCGGGATTCCCTTCCCGGGACCACCGCCCGCGTCCACGCGGAAGGGCCCGCGCCACGGGAGGGGGTCGTGGCGCGGGCCCTGCCGGTCCTGCGGGAAGGTGGCCGGGGCGGGCCTTGCGGCCCGTGTGGTCGGCTCAGACGCCGGCGAGAGACTCGTGGCCGATCGCCGCGCCCGAGACCGGGTCGAAGAAGTGCAGGTTGTGGGTGTCGACGACCAGCTCGATGTTCTGGCCGGGGCGGACGTGGCTGCGGGAGTTGACGCGGGCGGTCCACAGCGACTTGTCGCCCACCAGCGGCAGCGCCGCCTCCTCGTCGTCACCGGCGTCGGCGGCGGCCACGGTGTCCTGGTGCTGGACCGGCGGGGCGTCGATGAGGAACAGGACGTTGATCTCGGAGCCCAGCTCCTCGGTGACCTCGGCGCGGACCTGCAGGCGGGACCAGCCGCCGGTGGCGCCGTTGGCGGCCGCGGAGTCCTCGAAGTCGGAGGGGCGGATGCCCAGGATGATCTTCTTGCCGAAGTACTGGTCCAGGCCGCGCTTCTCGGCGAAGGTCGAGTCGGGCACCGGGAGCCGGAAACCGGCGAAGCTCACGGCGGCGCCGCCGTCGCGCACCAGCTCGGCGTTGACGAAGTTCATCGACGGGGAGCCCATGAAGCCGGCGACGAACAGGTTGACCGGCTTGTCGAAGAGGTTCTGCGGGGTGTCGACCTGCTGGAGGAGGCCGTCGCGCAGCACGCAGACGCGGTCGCCGAGGGTCATGGCCTCGACCTGGTCGTGGGTGACGTAGACGGTGGTCACACCCAGGCGCTCGTGCAGGGTGTTGAGCGAGGCGCGCATGGAGACGCGCAGCTTGGCGTCCAGGTTGGACAGCGGCTCGTCCATGAGGAAGGCCTGCGGCTCGCGGACGATGGCGCGGCCCATGGCGACGCGCTGGCGCTGACCACCGGACAGGGCGGCGGGCTTGCGCTTGAGGTACTGCTCCAGGCCGAGCATCTTGGCGGCCTCGTTGACCCGCTTGGAGATCTCCGCCTTGGGCATCTTGCGGAGCTTGAGGCCGAAGGCGAGGTTCTCCTCGACGGTCATGTGCGGGTAGAGCGCGTAGTTCTGGAAGACCATGGCGATGTCGCGGTCCTTGGGAGGAAGGTGGTTGACCACCCGGCCGCCGATGGAGATCTCGCCGCCGCTGATGTCCTCGAGACCGGCGATCATGCGCAGCGCGGTGGACTTCCCGCAGCCGGAAGGACCGACCAGCACCATGAACTCGCCGTCCTTGATCTCAAGGTTGAGGCTGTTCACGGCTTTCACGCCACCCGCGTAGATCTTGTCGACGTTGCTGAGAACGATGGATGCCATGCACAGTCCTTGTCGCCTCGGGCCAACCCCGCGTTCACCCGAATGTGGATACGTTTTCATGCATCTCAGCGGAAGCGGACATGTGTGTCAAGAGGTTGCGTGATTCCTGCTTTTCAGTAGGGAAATTGGTGCCGCTCCGGCTGGATCGGCCGCGGAAAGCATGATGGAATCGTTTCCATGAACATGCGTCGCACGACGATCAAGGACGTCGCGGAGGCGGCCGGCGTGGGGGTCGCCACGGTGTCGCGGGTGCTGTCCGGCGGCTCGGCGAGCCCCGCGACCAGGGAGCGCGTGCTGACCGTGGCGGCCCAGCTCGACTACCGGCCCAGCGCGCTCGGCCGCAACCTGCGCCAGCAGCGCTCGGGCGGGATCGGGCTGCTGCTGCCCGACATCACCGACTCCTTCTACAGCCGTCTGGCCGACGGCGTGCTCGCCTGCGCCCGCTCGGCGGGCGAGCCGGTGATCCTGTGCACGACCGGCGACGACCCCGAGCGCGAGGCCGAGATGATCGGCGCCCTGCTGGAACAGGGGGTGGACCGGGTGGTCGCGGTCCCCTCGGGGGACGGGGAGATCTGGGCACCGACCCTCCGGGCCGGGCTCACCACGGTCTTCGCGCACCGGCTCTCACCCGGGCGCGACGACGTGCCCGCGGTGCTGGCCGACGACCGCGCGGGGGTGCGCACCGCGGTCGACTACCTGACGGGGCTGGGCCACCGCCGTATCGCCTACCTGGGCGGCCCCGGGCAGGGGCAGCGGCTCGCGGTCTTCCGCGGGGCGCTGGGCCCCCTCGTGGACGAGGAGTTGATCGTCGTCGCCCGGGGCAGTCGCGACTCCGCCTACGCCGCCGCGGCGGGGCTCTTCCAGCACCGTCCCGACGTGACCGCGGTGCTGGCCGGGGGCAACCTGCTGGGCGAGGCGGCGGTGCTGGCGGCCAGGGAACTGGACCTGCGCATCCCCAGAGACCTGTCCCTGATCATGTTCGACGACGTGCCCTGGGCCGAGCTGTGCTCCCCGCCGCTGACGGTGATCGCCCAACCCGCCCAGGACATCGGCTACCGCGCCGCCGAGCTCGTCCTGCGGGGTGGCGGACGGCGCCCGCGCGGCGTGCTGCTGCCCACCGAGCTGATCGTCAGGGGCAGCTGCGCGGCTAGAGGGACTTCTCGATCGCCCCGATGACGGCGGGATCGTCGGGCTGCACGCCCGGCCGGAACCGGGCCAGGACCTCGCCGTCGCGCGCGACGAGGAACTTCTCGAAGTTCCACTCGACGTCGCCCGCCTTGCCCTCGGCGTCGGGCGTGCGGGTGAGCTCGGCGTAGAGCGGATGCCTGCCGTCCCCGTTCACCTCGGTCTTGGCCAGGAGCGGGAAGTCGACGCCGTAGGTGGTGGAGCAGAACTCCTGGATCTCCTCCGGGGTGCCGGGCTCCTGGCCGTAGAACTGGTTGCAGGGCACCCCGACGACGGTGAAGCCCCGGTCGCCGTAGGTCCGCTGGAGCTCGACCAGGCCCGCGTACTGCGGGGTGAGGCCGCACCGGGAGGCGACGTTCACGACGAGGACCGCCTTGTCCCCGGCCAGCTCGGCCAGGGTCGTCGGCGTGCCGGCGAGAGTGCTGATGGCGATATCACGGATTCCCATGATGCGCACCCTAATCCCTTTGTCACATTTGAGAGTTATGACGTCCAAAGAATGAAATGTGACTCAAACCACTGGCGAGACGCCGGGCCCCTCACCAGCACCTTGATCCTTTTCCAACATGATCTTGACATGAGTCCTGACAGGCGCCGTCGGATTGGCCCGCCCGGGAACCACTGGGGCATCGTGACGGCCGTCCCTCAACCCCGAGGAAAAAGGGAGTCTCATGTCGACGCTACGCCGTACGGGTGTGCTGGTGATCACTTCGGTGTTCGCCTTCGGCACCACCGCCACGGTCGCCCAGGCGTCCACGGCGAGAGCGGACAGCAAGGCCGTCGCCAGGTCGATGGTGTCCGCGCACGGCTGGAGCAGGAGCCAGTTCACCTGCCTGAGCAGGCTCTGGACCAGGGAGAGCAACTGGAACCACCGCGCGCACAACCGCCGTTCGGGGGCCTACGGCATCCCGCAGGCGCTGCCCGCGAGCAAGATGGCCAGCGCCGGCCGCGACTGGCGCACCAACCCCCGGACCCAGATCAGATGGGGGCTGGGCTACATCAAGAAGCGCTACGGCTCACCGTGCGGAGCGTGGGCGCATTTCCAGTCCCGGGGCTGGTACTGATCTCAAACCCCATGACGGGATGATTTTTCCGTCGTCCCCCCGCATCGGCGAATCAGCCCCGGTAAGCGGGCTCCCGCCGAATCACCCGCCGATCCCGAAGATCGGGCAAACTCCTTTCCTCCGCGTGTCCCGTCCGCCGCTCGGCGCTCTCTCCACGTACTAGAAAGCGGCTTAGAGAGATCGCCGCGGTGTCCCATGCCGGAAACAGGCCGGCGGGACCACGCGGGCGTTCCCCGTCCGAGCCACGGACGCCGGATCGCCGAGCGCACGAGGGCGTCTTCGCGCCCTCGCGTGCCTCCCGCACGCGGCCCGAGGACAAGGATCCACGTGAACAGAAACCGCGTTCTGCGCAATACCGCCGTCACCATGGTCGCCGCGTCCGCAATGGTCGGATCGTCGGCGGTGGGGCAGGCCGAGGGCCGCGTCGAGTCGTCCAAGGAGGGGACGACCGCGACGGTGCACCGGGCAACCTGGGTCACCATGGCCAAGCCCAGGGTGAGGTCGGTCGCGAAGACCGCAAAGGGCAGGAACAAGGCGATCGCCTACCGCCTCGTCTCCCGCCGAGCATGGTCACAGAACCAGTTCCGCTGCCTGGACAGTCTCTGGACCAGGGAGAGCAACTGGAACCACCGCGCGTACAACCGGCTGTCGGGGGCGTACGGCATCCCGCAGGCGCTGCCCGGCTCGAAGATGCAGGGCAGCGGCGGAGACTGGCGGTACAACCCGGTCACGCAGATCCACTGGGGTCTGCGCTACATCAAGAGCCGCTACGGTTCGCCGTGCGGCGCGTGGGGTCATTTCCAGGCGAGCAACTGGTACTGACCCCGGGGAGAGTGTCCAGGGGAAGGGAGCACTCTCCCGGCGCCCGGGGCCCGCCCCGGGCGTCACCCCTCGCACCCGCTCTCCGGCGCACGGAGCACCGTCCGCGCACGCACCTGTACGCACCGCGCACGCACCGTGTACGCCCGGAACGGGCCGGAACGCGGCGACCCCGCACCCGTGCCTCCCCGGGCCGGGCGGGACAGGCCCGGACGCCCCGCACACCGCGCACGCGCGGCCGTCACCTCGCGAGCCGCACGGCCGTCGCCTGGATGAGCAGTTCCAGGCCGTAGGCGAACTCCGCGTCGTGGTCACAGTCGCCCAGCACCGGGCTCAACTCGCTGACCTGCGGGAACAGCAGGGGGTCGACGTCGCCCAGGTTGACGTCGGAGCCGTGGGCGGGCGCGAACGTCGGGGTCACCCCGACCTCCCGCAGCAACGAGCCCACGATGTAGGCGATGAACATGCGCAGGATGCGCACCGCCTCCTCGCCGCCGAACCCCGCGCCGCGCAGCGTGTCGAGCGCCCGCTCCACCGGGAGCAGCCCGGCGGTCGACCTGAGCTGGCGGCTGACCACCACCATGGTGCACCGGGGGTAGTGGTGGGCGATCTGGCGGAAGGCGAGCGCCTGCATGCGCACCCGCTCGGTCCACTCGGCGTCCGGATCGTCGGTGAACTCGATCTGCGAGAGCACGGCCTCGGCCACCGCGTCCAGCAGGGCCGCCTTGCTGGGCACGTGGTTGTACAGCGACATCACTCCCACGCCCAGGGCGGCCGCGATCGCGCGCATGGACACCGCGTCGGCGCCCTCCCGCTCGATCAGGTCGATGGCGGCGGCGACGATGCGCGAACGGGAGAGCGGTTCGGCAGGCATGGCATCCATTGTCCCTCCGCCGGATCCATTGACGCACGTACACCGTACGTGACACGCTCACGAATGTACGTACGATGTACGTCTCTGGAGGCCGCATGTCGACGCACGATCTCTACACCATCCCCGCCGAGCTCTCCACGTGGAACGTCGAGGCGGCCGGCGCCGCCCGGTTCACCTGGGAGTACGACGACGGCAGGGACCGCATGCTCGCCCTGTACCAGAAGGGCAAGGACAAGCAGTGGGACTCCGTCAAGCGCATCGACTGGGACCTGGAGGTCGACCCGTACAACGTGCTCGGCACCCCCGACAGCATCATCGCCATCCACGGCACCCCGCTGTGGGAGCGGATGGACGAGGAACAGCGCCGGCAGGTGCGGCTGCACAGCGCCGCCTGGCAGTTCTCCCAGTTCCTGCACGGGGAGCAGGGCGCGATGATCTGCTCGGCCCGCATCGTGGAGTCGGTCCCCGACCTCGACTCCAAGTTCTACGCCGCCACCCAGACCATGGACGAGGCCCGGCACGCCGAGACCTACGCCCGCTTCCTGCAGGAGAAGGTGGGCCTGGCCTACCCCATCAACCCGCACCTGAAGGCCCTGCTCGACAGCACGCTGAGCGACTCCCGCTGGGACATGCCGTACCTCGGCATGCAGGTGCTCATCGAGGGCCTCGCACTGGCCGCCTTCGGCGTGATGCGCGACATCACCACCAAGCCGCTGCCCAAGCAGATCCTCGCCTACGTCATGCAGGACGAGGCCCGGCACGTGGCCTTCGGCCGGATGGCGCTGCGCGACTACTACCGCTCGCTCAGCGAACCGGAGCTGCGCGAGCGCGAGGACTTCGTCATCGAGGGCTGCTACCTGATGCGCGACCGGCTGCGCGGCCGGGAGAGCTGGGAGGGGATGGGCCTGAACAGGGCCGAGGTCGACGAGGCGATGGAGTGCGTCGACCGGTCCGAGTACCTCAGGCTGTTCCGCTCCCTGCTGTTCAGCCGGATCGTCCCCTGCGTCAAGGACATCGGCCTGTGGAGCCCCCGCCTGCAGGAGGCCTACGCGGACATGGGCGTGCTGGACATGGCCGGGCAGAGCCTGGAGGCGCTGATGCGGCAGGACGAGGAGATCGCCGACAGGCTCGACGCCGAGCGCTTCGCCGCCGAGGAGGCCGAGCGGCACGCCGAGGTCACCGCGACGATCACCCTCGGCGCCGAATCGTGATCCCCCTCACCACCGGCTGAGGACGAAGACGGCGGCCCCCACCACCGCGGAGAGGGTGCCGAGCCAGGCGATGAGGGCGTCGGCCCGCTCGTCCAGGGGCCGGCCGCCGTGCAGGGCCTCCTGGACGCGACGGTAGCGGACGCCCGTGTGGGTCAGCAGGAGCGCGCCGCAGAAGGCCGCGGGGACGAAGGGGATGACGGCGGCCGCGGACGTCCCGCTGCGCAGGACGACGCCCGCGCCGCCCAGGGCGGTCACGGCGAGCAGGGCCGCGGTGCGGACCCAGGCGAGCCGGGTGCGCTCGTTCTGCAGGCCCTCGTCCCAGAGCGGGCTCATCGCGACAGCAGGATGAGGATCAGGGCGAGCACGGCCACCGTCGCGACGCCGTAGCCGAGCACGGGCGCGATCGCCGGGGGCGGGAGCGGCGCGGAGCGGCGCAGGGCCCGCTGGACGCGGCGCCAGCGGGGGTAGGCCATCGCCGCGGACAGCGCGGACAGCGCGACCAGGACGACGGCCAGGAGGGTGCGCATCCACGGCACGAAGACGTCGGCGGAGACGGCGGCCATGGCGACGCCGCCCGCGCTCAGCGCGAGCGACGTGCTCAGCCAGGTCAGGTAGGTGCGTTCGTTGGCGAGGGTGAACCGGGGGTCCGGTTCCTGGTCGACGGTCTTCATGGAAATCACGCTATTTCAGCGACATTCCCCACCGAGAACGCGGGATTGCCGCTGCTCAGCCGCAGGCGTTGGTCAGCTGCTCGACCCACTTCACCGAGTCGGTGGCGACCTTCTGGGCGGTGTCGACCGCGCTGTTGGCGTCGGTGACGCTGAAGCCCTCCAGGGTGTTGGAGACGCCCTCGGCCGCCTCGCGGAGCGAGGTGTCGGCCGCCTTGTCCGCCAGGTCGCCCAGCTTGGCGGCCCCGTCGTTCAGTGCCTTCTCCATCGCGGCCGGGTCGTTGAGCAGGCCCGAGACCTTCGACACCGTCTCGGTGACGATGCCCGCGGCCTCCACGCACTGCTGGGCCTGGTCGATTCCCTGGCTCACCTCCTGTATCTCCGAGCAGCCGGTGGTGAGGAGGGCGGCGGCCAGCGCGGCGGCGGCGAGGGCGGGGATTCGTCGCGAAAGAGGTCGCATAGTTCGACCCTAGCCAACGCGCCGGGAAAGCGGCGGGCTCGAAGCGACCTGTCACCGCGGGGAGAGGCGGCTGTCGCTCACCACGCGGAGAGGCGGCCACCGCCGGAGGCGGCTCCCGGCGTACCATCAGCCTGATAAGTGGACAAGGGGGATGAATGCATATTTGTCAGCATCTACAGCAGGCCATGGACCCGCCGCCGAACACGCCGCAGGGGTGCGAGGAGTGCCTGGCCGACGGCACCCGCTGGGTACACCTGCGCAAATGCCTGTCGTGCGGGCACGTCGGCTGCTGCGACTCGTCACCGAACAAGCACGCCACCGCCCATTACAAGGAGACCGGCCACCCCGTCATGGCCTCGTTCGAGCCGGGCGAGGACTGGCGGTGGTGCTACGTGGACAGCGTCATCGGCTAACGGCCCGTCGCGCGGCCTGCCGGGAAAATCGGTCCCGGCAGGACCCCGCCATCCCGCGGCGGCATCCGGTCGACGTCGGAGCCGGGGCACCGGCGC
The DNA here is from genome assembly GCF_039534445.1 of Streptosporangium fragile. Lineage (NCBI taxonomy): Bacteria > Bacillati > Actinomycetota > Actinomycetes > Streptosporangiales > Streptosporangiaceae > Streptosporangium > Streptosporangium fragile. The sequence continues at coordinate 33,978 of NZ_BAAAVI010000055.1, forward strand.
GGCGTCGCCGGTCTCCGCGGCACGCCGCGGCGCCGCGCCGTGGCCGGGAGAGAGCGCCCGGCCGGTCCTCACGACGGCGAGAGCCGGGGACTGAACCTAGTCGCGCTCCAGGATGGCCTCCTCGAAGTCGAGCTCCTGGAGAACCCTGCGGAGCACCTCGTCGTCGATGCGCCGCTGGTCGCGGAGGCGGACGAGCACATCGCGCTCGGCCGCCAGCATCTCCCTGCGGAGCCGCCGGTAGACGGTGCTGGGCGTCTCCTCCCCCTCCGGCCCGGTGCCGCCGCCCAGGCGCTCCCACGCGGTGAGGGTGCGGCGCTCGGCCTTCGACCTGAGCTGCCCCACGATGTCCTCGTGGATCTCCTCGACGCCCCCGGCGACGAGTTCCTCCAGCCGGGCGAGCGCGGCGGAGGCGGCCGCCTGCTGGGCTGCGGCCTCGGACAGGTTGTCGGTGTAGACCTCCTGCTCGTTGGAGACCCGCAGCCTGCGGATCAGGGCCGGGAACGTCAGGCCCTGCACGAGGAGCGTGCCGATCACCACCGCGAAGGTGAGGAAGAGCAGCGTGTCCCGGCCGGGGAACCCCTCCGGGATGGCGAACGCCGCGGCGAGCGAGACCACCCCGCGCATGCCCGCCCAGCTCACGATGGCCACGTTCTGCCAGGACGGGGGGTGCGGCTCGCGGCGGCGGACCCGCTTGGACAGGATCCGGGGCAGGTAGATGCTGGGCACGACCCAGACGACCCTGGCGACCACCGCGGCGACGAAGACGGCCAGCGCCATCCCGGCGAGCCCCCACCGGTCCGCCCAGTCGAGGTTCCGCATGATCGGCCACATCTGCAGGCCGATCAGCACGAAGACGATCGTCTCCAGGAGGAAGCCGAAGACCCGCCAGACCGCGCCGGAGAGCAGCCGGGTGCCGAAGGTCGCCCTGGGCAGGCGGTGACCGATGAACAGTCCGACGATCACGACGGCGATCACGCCGGAGACGTGCACGCTCTCCGCCGCGAGGTAGACCCCGAACGGGATGAGCAGCATGACACTGTTCTCGATGAGCGCGTCGCGCACCGCGAGGAGCACGCGGCCCAGAACCCAGGCGAGCACGACGCCCACCACCACGCCGCCGGCCGCCGCCCGGAGGAACTCCAGTCCGGCGGCCGGCCAGCTGATCCCCTCCCCCAGTGCGGCCGCGATGGCCACCCGGTAGGCGGTGAGCGCGGTGGCGTCGTTGAACAGGCTCTCCCCCACCAGGATGGTGACCACCTTGCGGGGCAGGCCGAGTCTGCGGGCCACCGCGACGGCGGCGACCGCGTCGGGCGGAGCCACGATCGCGCCCAGCGCGAACGCGGCCGCCGGCGGCAGGCCGGGCAGGAGCAGGTGGGTGATCCAGCCGACGACCAGGGTGGTGAAGAGCACCAGGCCGACCGAGAGCAGCGCGACCGGCCGGATGACGGCCCTGAGCTGCAGGTACGAGCTTTCGATCGCGGCCGCGTAGAGCAGCGGGGGCAGGAAGACCAGCAGGACCAGCCCCGCGTCGAGCTGGTAGCCGGGGACCAGTGGTGACAGCACCAGACCGGCCAGCACCAGCAGCAGGGGAACAGGCCAACCCCTGCGCCGGGCGACCGCCGCCACCGCGATCGCGATGACCGGCACGAGGAGCACCTGCAGCACCGTCGACTGGTCCATCTCATCCCCCCTAGGGGGGATCAGCCTACGGGACGCCGCACGTCGGCGGCGCACCGGCCACCGGTGGCCGCCCGCCGTCGGCCACCCCCACCGGTGACCGGCCCGTCGACGGCGGGCCGGGGATCACCAGTCGCGGCGGTCGTCCCGGTCGTCGCGGCGCTGCTCGTCGTAGCGCTGCTCGTCGTAGCGCTGCTCGGGGCGGAGCCGCTCGCCGGTGGAGTGCGGCGGGTCCTGGACGTAGGGGCGGTGCAACCTCTGGTCGGGACCGGACGGGCCGCGCAGGCCCAGCGGGTCGGCCGGGTCGACGTCCTGTTTGTAACCGGCCGGCGGGCCGTACAGGTCGCGCAGGTCCGCCGGGTGACCGGCCTGGTGGGGCGGCTGCTGCGGGGAGACGGGCTGCTGGGCGCCGAAGGCGTAGGGATCGGGCTGGGCGGGTGCCGGGTAGCCGCCGTAGGGGTCGGGCTGGGCGGAGCCGTAGCCGGTCTGCGGCTGCTGCGGGGCGGCGAAGCCGTAAGGATCGGTCGAGGTCTGCGGGACCGGCTGCCCGTACGGGTCGGGGTGCGGCTGGTGCGCGGGGTTCGGGAACTGCTCGGCGTGCGGCGCGAAGGGGTCGACCGGCTGCTGCCGGGCGGGCGGGGGCGCGAAGGGGTCGACCGGCTGCTGCGGCGGGATCCCGTACCGGTCACCGTACGGGTCCGGCTGCTGCGGAGCCGGACCGCCGAAGACATCGGGCTGACGGTCACCGTACCGGTCACCGGGTTGCTGCGGAGCCGGGCCACCGAAGACATCGGGCTGACGGTCACCGTACGGGTCCGGCTGCTGCGGAGCCGGGCCACCGTAGACGTCGGGCTGACGGTCACCGTACCGGTCACCGGGTTGCTGCGGAGCCGGGCCACCGAAAG
>NZ_BAAAVI010000055.1:36655-57743 GCF_039534445.1 Streptosporangium fragile
AAGACATCGGGCTGCTGGACGGGCGGGTAGTGGTCGCCGGGGAGCTGGTAGGTCGGCTCGCCGGGGCCCGGGTTGGCGCCCATCGGCTCGACGGGCTGCGGCTGCCCGTAGGGCAGCGCGTCGTTCACGATCAGGTTCTCACGCGGCACGGCGTCGCCCGCCCCGTAGACCGGTCCCGTGCGCTCCGGGGGCGGGGCGCTCCCCCGCGCGACGAGCACGTCGTTCGGGCCGTGGGCGGGAACCGGGCGGGGTTCCTCCGGCGGCGGCCCGGGGTGGGGGGCCGGCCCGGGGTGGGGAGCCGGCTCGGCGTACTGCGGGGGCTGGGCGTAGTCCTCGGGGCGGGGCCGGGCGTACTGGCCGGTGCCGGGATACTCGCCGTAGGCCTGGTGCTCGGCGTGGGCGGGGGGCTGCTCGCCCACCTCGTCGTCGTACTGCCCGCCGGCCTGGACGAAGCCCTCGTCGAGGGTGTCCACCAGGCGTCCCACATCGCTCATGGGCATGCGGAAACTGGCGGTGCACATCTCGCCCCGCCACAGGCTCAGCACCAGGGTGCCCTCGTGCCAGGTGACCCGGAGCACCCGCTCCTGGCCACGCTCGTCAAAGAACACCTCGCCGAATGACGGCAACGGGACAACTTCCGACATGGAGGACATAGTGCTTTAACCAGCCTTTATTCGTCCACTCGACCTCGGGAAACCCTACCGAACCGGTCTTTCCGTCCCCATCTTCCGTCCCGGTGACACCAAAACGGTAGATCTTCCTTGATCTTTCGAGGAGTGGTCGACCGGGTGGTCGAGCCAGTTTGCCATGTGCGGTGAACCTCGGGTTCCGGAATGCGGGTATGCGTCCGCCCGGCGACTCGCCGGAGCAGCCACGGTTGTCGGGCCGAACGGGTACGGTTGGCTGTCGTGCCGACCGACTCCATCGCCCCGTCCGAAGACGTCTCCTCCACGGTGGATATTCCCCCGGTGGAGGACCTGCTGAGCGCCGCCGTCGAGGCGGTGGGCGGGGTCGAACGCCCCGGCCAGATCACGATGGCACGGGCGGTGCAGCGGGCGATCGACACGGGCGAGCACCTGGCCGTCCAGGCCGGCACCGGCACCGGCAAGTCGCTGGCCTACCTGATCCCGTCGATCAGGCACGCGATGACCGCCGGGAACGCCGTGGTCGTCTCCACCGCCACGATCGCGCTCCAGCGTCAGCTCGTCGACCGCGACCTGCCCCGCCTGGCCCGGGCGCTCGCCCCGAAGCTGCCGCACGAGCCCACGTTCGCGATCCTCAAGGGCCGCCGCAACTACCTGTGCCGCTACAAGGCGAGCGCCGGCTGGCCCGACGAGGAGCAGGACGAGCTCTTCGACCCCCGCGAGGTCAGCGCGACCGGGCGGATGGTCCAGCGGATCCAGGAGTGGGCCGGCGAGACCGAGACGGGTGACCGCGACGAGCTCGTCCCGGGGGTCAACGAGCAGGCCTGGCGGCAGTTCTCGGTGAGTGCCAGGGAGTGCCTGGGGGCCACGCGCTGCCCCAGCGGCGCCGAGTGCTTCGCCGAGCTGGCCCGCGCCCGCGCCGGCGAGTCGGACGTCGTGGTGACCAACCACGCGCTGCTCGCGATCGACGCGATGGAGGACCTGCCGCTGCTGCCCGAGCACGAGGTGGTCGTCGTCGACGAGGCCCACGAGCTGGTCGACCGGGTCACCTCGGTGGTCAGCGCGGAGCTGTCCGAGACCATGGTGTCGATGGCCGTGCGCCGGGTCGGCAAGCTGATCGAGCAGCACTTCGCCGACCGGCTCATGGAGGCCGGGGAGGATCTCAAGGCACTGCTCGCCGCCGCCCCCGCCGGGCGCCTGGACGAGCTGCCCCAGGTGCTCGGGCTGACGCTGACGCTGGTCCGCGACTCGGCGTGGGCGTGCATCACCGCCCTCGGTCCGCGCACCGCCGACAAGGACGACCCGGAGGCGGCGGGGCTGCGCAAGGCCGCCTTCACCGCCCTGGACGAGGTCCACGACACCGCGCAGCGGATGCTCGACGCCTTCGGCCACGCCGAGGAGATCGACCGGGCCGAGGTGGTCTGGCTGGAGGCCGGCACCGACCGGCGTCCGCCGGTGCTGCGGGTGGCGCCGCTGACCGTGGCGGGCATGCTCCGCGACAAGCTCTTCGGCGACCGGACGGTCGTCCTGACCTCGGCCACGCTCGCCCTGGGCGGCGCCTTCGACGGTCTGGCCCGCCAATGGGGCCTGGGCCCGGGGGGCGGGCGCGAGAACGCCGACGGAGACGGCGGCGCGAAGGAGGGCGCGAAGGGCCGGGCCGGCTGGACCGGCATCGACGTCGGCTCCCCCTTCGACCACCCCCGCAGCGGCATCCTCTACATCGCCAAGCACCTGCCGCAGCCGGGCCGCGACGGCCTGCCCGAGGCCTACCTGGAGGAGATCACCGAGCTGATCGAGGCCGCCGGGGGGCGGACCCTCGGCCTGTTCTCCTCGATGCGGGCGGCCAGGGCCGCCACCGACGCCCTGCGCGACCGGCTGAGCGTGCCGCTGCTCTGCCAGGGCGACGACTCCACGATGCTGCTGGTCAAGCAGTTCGCCGACGACGAGCCGACCTGCCTGTTCGGAACCCTGTCGCTGTGGCAGGGCGTCGACGTGCCGGGTCCCTCACTGCGGCTGGTCATCATCGACCGCATTCCCTTCCCCCGCCCCGACGACCCGCTCAGCTCCGCCCGGCAGCGCCACATCACCGCCAAGGGGGGCAACGGCTTCATGGCGGTCGCCGCCACCCATGCCGCGCTGCTCCTGGCCCAGGGGGCGGGCCGGCTGCTGCGCAGCCAGCACGACAAGGGCGTGGTGGCGGTGCTCGACCCCCGGCTGGCGACCGCCCGCTACGCCGGGTTCCTCCGTGACTCCCTGCCGCCCTTCTGGCCCACCCACGACCCGGCCAAGGTCCGCAGCGCCCTGCGGCGCCTCACCGCCTCCTAGCGCCCGCCGGGAGCCGGCGGGCCCGCTCCCCCGATCAGGGCGACGGCGCGCCCGGCCGTGGCTCCCGGCGCGCCCGGCCAAGGCGGCGCGCCGGGCCGTGGCACCCCGCGCTCCCGGCCGAGGCGGCGACGGGCCCGGCGAGGTCACGCCGCGCCCGGGTGGCGGCTCCGGTCAGGGGACGCGGCCCGGTGGCGGCTCCGGTCAGGGGACACGGCCCGGCGGCTCCGCTCAGGAAGCACGGCCCGGCGGCTCCGGCCGGGAGAAAGGCGCGAGCTCCGGGCGCTTGGGGTCGAGGCCGTCGCCGGAGGAGCGCCCGCGCAGGCGGCGGACCACCCAGGGGCCGAGGTGCTCGCGGACCCACCGCGCGTCCTCGCGCCGCCTGACCGCAGGGGCGGCGCTCTCCCGGGGCGGCCAGGCCTTGCGCCAGTCGTCGTCGCAGTCGACGCCGAGCACCTGGCAGACCTTGGCGGCCACCATCCGGTGCCCCTCCTCGTTCATGTGCAGGCGGTCGTCGCTCCAGGCCCGCCAGTCGCGCAGGCCCTGCATCGACCACTGGTCGACCAGGCGGCAGCCGTACAGTTCGGCGATGGACCGGACGTGCATGTAGAAGATCGCGAACGTGCCGCGGGCGCGACGCATGATGGGGGTGTCGCGCGGGTCGACGCCGGTGAACAACAGAACCTCGGCACCGGTCGCGCGCAGGTCGCGCACGGCGCCCGCCAGTCTCTTGGCCATCCGGTCGGGATCGCTACCGGGCCGCAGCAGGTCGTTTCCCCCGGCGCAGAGGCTGACCAGGTCGGGGCGCATCGCGACCGCGAGCGGGACCTGCTCCTCGACGATCTGGTCGAGGAGCCTGCCCCGCACGGCGAGGTTGGCATAGCGGAAGCCGGGGTCGAGGGCGGCCAGCCGCTCGGCGACCCGGTCGGCCCACCCGCGGAAGCCCCCGTCGGTGCCGGGGTCGTTCAGCCCCTCGGTGAAGCTGTCGCCGAGGGCCGCGAAGGAACGGAAACTCACTCGGCGCTCTCCGCGATGGCCTGCAGCGCCAGCACGTACGACCGCAGGCCGAAACCGGCGATGGTGCCGGTCGCCACGGAGGCGACCACGGAGGTGTGCCGGAACTCCTCGCGGGCGGCCGGGTTGGAGATGTGCACCTCGATCAAGGGCGCGGTCCGCTGGGCGGCGGCGTCGCGCAGCGCGTAGGAGTAGTGGGTGAACGCCGCGGGGTTCAGCACGACCGGGATCCGGCCGTCGGCCGCCTCGTGCAGCCAGCCGAGCATCTCGGCCTCGTCGTCGGTCTGCCGGACGTCGACCGAGAGGCCCAGTTCCCTGCCGGTGTCCCGGCAGAGCGCGGCCAGGTCGGCGAAGGTCTGCGCGCCGTAGACGTCCGGCTCACGGGTGCCCAGCCGCGACAGGTTCGGGCCGTTGAGCACGTAGACGGGTTTCATCGGGTCACTCACCGCTCCTCGATGGCCGCGCGGGTCGCGCGGCCGACGTTCCCCGCCCGCGGCCCGGCCGGTGCCGGGCCCGCCGGGCTCATCGGGTGATCTCGTGGTAGGCCGCCTCAAGCAGCTCCTCCGCCGGGTCGACCAGCGGGGAGACCTTCGCCAGGTCGTCCAGTACGACGAAGCGGAGTTTGGCGCCGCGGCTCTTCTTGTCCAGGCGCATGTGGTCGCGGAGTTCGGGCCAGGCCTCGCGCCGGTAGGAGATGGGCAGCCCCACCGAGGTCAGGATGGACCGGGTCCGCTCCACGATGTCGGGGCCGATCCGGCCGGCCAGCCGGGACAGCTCCGCCGCGTAGACCATGCCGATGGCGACGGCCTCGCCGTGGCGCATCCGGTACTCCTCCACGCGCTCGATGGCGTGGCCCAGGGTGTGGCCGTAGTTGAGGATCTCCCGCAGGCCGCCCTCGCGCAGGTCGGCCCCGACGACGTCGGCCTTGATCTGGACCTTCCGCTCGATCAGCTCGCGGGTGTGCCGGCCCTCGGGGTGCCTGGCGCCCTCCGGGTCGTCCTCGATGAGCGAGAGGATCACCGGGTCGGCGATGAAACCACCCTTGATGACCTCGGCGAGGCCGCCGACGTAGTCCTCGCGGGGCACCGAGGCCAGCGTGGCCAGGTCGCACAGGACCCCCGCCGGGGGGTGGAAGGAGCCGACGAGGTTCTTGCCCTCGGGGGTGTTGATGCCGGTCTTGCCGCCCACCGCGGCGTCGACCATGCCGAGCAGGGTGGTCGGCACCTGCACGACCTTGACACCGCGCAGCCAGGTGGCGGCGGCGAACCCGGCCAGGTCGGTGGTGGCTCCCCCGCCGACACCGACCACGGCGTCGGAGCGGGTCATCCCGGCGCGGCCGAAGGACGACCAGAGACCGGCGGCCACCTCGACCGTCTTGGCCCGCTCGGCGTCGGGCACCGGGAGCGGCACGACCTCGTATCCGGCCGCCTCGACCGCGCCGCAGACCGGGCGTGCGATCTCCGGCAGGCTCTCCGGGTGGACCACCGCGACGGTGCGGACGCCGGGCCCGAGCAGGCCCGGCAGCTCGCCGAGCACACCGGTGCCGATCACCACGTCGTACGGGCTCTCGCCGCCGACCTTGATCCTGGAGACGGTCACGGCTGCAGGCCTCTCACGATCTCGTCGACCACCTCGTCGGGCTTACGGTCGTCGGTGGCCACGGTGTGCCGGGCCAGGCCCTCGTAGAGGGGCCGGCGGGCCTCCATCAGCTTCTTGAGCTGGCTGCGCGGGTTCAGCACGAGCAGCGGCCGCGCCGAGGCCAGGCCCACCCGCTGGACCGCCTGGGAGAGGCCGACCTCAAGGTAGACCACCTGGTGCCCGGCCAGCAGCTCGCGCGTGGCCTCGGCGAGGATCGCGCCGCCGCCGAGGGACAGCACGCCCTCGTGCTCGGCCAGCGCCAGCCGGACGGCCTCGGCCTCCAGCGCGCGGAAGGCCTCCTCGCCGTCCTCGATGAAGATGTCGCCCACGGGCTTGCCCGCGGTGCGCTCCACGTCGGCGTCGGTGTCCCGGAAGGAGACCCCGAGACGGTCGGCCAGGAGCTGGCCCACGGTCGACTTGCCCGATCCGGGAGGGCCGATCAGTACTGCTCGGGGACTCACATCGCCTCCGCTCACTTGATCACCATCGAGGAGAGGTAGCCCGACAGGTTGCGGGCGACCTCCTCGACGGAATCGCCGCCGAACTTCTCCACCGCCGCGTCGGCCAGGATGAGCGCGACCATCGCCTCGGCGACGATCGCGGCGGCCGGGACCGCGCACACGTCGGAGCGCTCGTGGTGGGCCTTGGCGGCCTCGCCGGTCAGCACATCGACGGTGGCCAGCGCCCGGGGGACGGTGGAGATCGGCTTCATGGCGGCGCTGACGCGCAGCGGCTCGCCGTTGGTCATGCCGCCCTCGATGCCACCGGCCCGGTTGGTGATCCGGCGGACGCCGTCGGGAGTGTTCTCGATCTCGTCGTGGGCGCGGGAGCCGGGACGGCGGGCCGTCTCGAAGCCGTCGCCGACGGCGACGCCCTTGATCGCCTGGATGCCCATCAGGCCGGCGGCGAGGCGGGCGTCGAGGCGGCGGTCCCAGTGGGTGTAGCTGCCCAGGCCCGGCGGCAGGCCGTAGGCGACCACCTCGACGACGCCGCCGAGGGTGTCGCCGTCCTTGTGGGCCTTGTCGATCTCGGCGACCATCGCGGCGCTGCCGGCCGGGTCGGCGCAGCGCACCGGGTCGGCGTCGATCGTCTCCAGGTCACCGGGGCCGGGGAGGATGTCCCGGTCGGCCACCGCCTCGCCGATCGAGACGACGTGGCTGACGATGTCGACGCCGAGAGCCTGCTTGAGGAAGCTGCGGGCCACCTGGCCGAGCGCGACGCGGGCGGCGGTCTCGCGGGCGCTGGCCCGGTCGAGCACCGGGCGGGCGTCGTCGAAACCGTACTTCTGCATGCCCGCGAGGTCCGCGTGCCCGGGGCGGGGGCGGGAGCGCGGCGCGTTGCGTGCCTGGCCCTCCAGCACGGCCGGGTCGACGGGGTCGGCGGCCATGACGGTCTCCCACTTGGGCCACTCCGTGTTGCCCACGCGAATGGCGACGGGGCTGCCGAGCGTGCGGCCGTGACGAACGCCGCCCACGATGGTGACGACGTCCTGCTCGAACTTCATCCTCGCCCCGCGGCCGTAGCCGAGGCGGCGACGGCGCAGCGCCTCGTCCAGCTGTGCCGTGGTCACCTCCACCCCGGCGGGGAGGCCTTCCAGAATCGCGACGAGCTCGGGGCCGTGGGACTCTCCGGCGGTCAACCAGCGCAACATGGTGACAAGTCTTCCATGTGCCGCCCACTGGAATGACCTCGGCTCACGGAGTGAGACGGGGACGGTGATCCTTACAGCGCGCCGAGGGCGGCGGCGAGGGCGCCGACGGCCATGAAGGGGCCGAAGGGAATCTCGCTCTTGCGGCCCGCGCGGCGCAGGACCACCAGCGCGGCCCCGTAGAGGCCGCCGGCCAGCAGGCCGAGGAAGGTCCCGGTGACCAGGGTGTTCCAGCCCAGCCAGCCCAGCGCGGTACCCAGGCCGCCGGCGAACTTGACGTCGCCCAGCCCCATCCCCGCCGGGTTGACCAGGAACAGCACCAGGTAGAAACCCGCCAGCGCGACGCCGCCCAGCCCCGCGCCGAGGAGGTCGCCGGGCCTGCCGTCCACCGCGGCCGACACGGCGAGGAGTGTCACGGTTCCCAGGTAGGCGGCGAGGGTGAGCCGGTCGGGCAGCCGGTGGACGGCGGCGTCCACGAAGGCCAGCGCGACGGCGACCGCCGCCAGCCACCCGAAGGCGAGCAACTCGGCGGCCCTGCCCACGGGCGTGACCCCCTCCTCCGCCGGGAGTCCGGGCCACGCCGCCCGCAGCGCGAGAGCGGCCAGCGCGAGAGCGGTGACCGCCTCCACGGCGCCGACCGGCGGCCAGGCCCGCCGGGACCGCTCTTCCCCGGCCCCTGCCTGGCCATGCCCGAGCCGTTCGCCCTCGGCCCCGGCGTGGGGACGCCGGAGCCGTTCGCCCTCGCTCCCGGCGTGGCGGGCCACCACGCCGCGCGTCCGGAGCCCGACCGCCGCGCCGGCCGCGGCGGCGGCGAGCACCGCGGCGGAGGCCAGACCCAGCCCGGTGTTCACGGCGGCACCCGGGCATCACCGCCCCGGAAGAGCCCGGGAGGCGGGGGGACGGGGCGGGCGTACTCGCTCACGGAGCGACCATAACCCGCCGGGTTCCCACGCGCCGGGGATCCGGACGATCCCCGCACACCCGGGATCCGAGCCCTCCCCCGAGATCCGAACGTCCCCGCACACCCGGAACCCCGGCCCGCCACCCTCCAGGACCCGGACACCCCGCACGCCGGGGATCCCGGAACCCCCACACACCGGGTATCCGGTGGTGAAGTGACCCGGAAGGTCATTGACGGGGCCGGGGATGATCACAGAGGCTGGAGCCATCCCTATCCCCGGAGGCCGGAGCGCGTGAACACGGACCGTTTCAGCAAACTGCCCGCGGTGATCGCGTCACTGATCCTCCTCCCCGTGCTGCTGGAAATCCTCGCGTGGTACATCGAGGGTGAGGAGTACGACGTGGCCCGCGCGGTCACCGTCGTCTCGGTGATCGCGTCGCTCGCCCTCGTCGCCACCGTGCTCGGCCGGATCCGGGCCAGGCTGCCGGTGCTGATGGTGGTCGCGCTGACCGTCACCGCGGCGGGCGAGGCCGTCCTGGGGTTCGTCGCCGCGTTCGGACCGGTGCTCTGGGGCGGCGGGGTGCCCGGCGAGGTGCACGGGCTGATCACCGCGGGGGTGAGCGCCTTCGCCGTCGCCACGGGCGGTTACCTGCTCTTCCAGTACAGGCGGGGTCTCTACCTGCCGTACCTGGACGCCGGGGCGGGCCCGCCGCCCACCGCCACCAAGCGCCGGGTGATCGGCGAGTCGGAGATCCTGATCCGCACCGTGCCAGACATCGGCCCGTCGGTGGAGAAGGCGCTCGCCAGCTGCGTCTCCATGGTGGAGCAGGACGACCTGCACTTCGTGGCCTACTACGCCGACCGGCGGTGCTGCTTCTACACCGACGTGCTCGACGACGCCGACCTGGCGCACTTCTTCCACGCCACCGACCAGGAGAGGCGCCGCGATCTCTACCTCAAGGCGGGCAGCCAGCTCAACTGGCTCACCGAGCGGCTCAACCGGCAGCTGCGGCAGATCGAGGGCGGCGGGCTCATCCGCACCGTCCTCGACGTGGAGCGCGGCGCCCTGTACTACTACTGGATCGACGAGACCCGCTACCTGATCGGCGTGACGCTGGACCAGCGCAAGGTCGACGTCGCCGACGACAAGATGGCCAAGCTCGTGGACATGATCCGCAGTCATTTCGGCCTTCCCCCGATCAACCAGCGGGAGCGTCCCCCGGCACCTCAGGGGCACCTGCGCGCCGTGCCGAGGAGTGAGCGTTGGCCCGAATCGGGCTCCTGATCGTCGTCGTCGGGCTGGGCTGGCTGGTCGCCGAGCTCGGCGACCTGCGCGGCCTGACCGATTCCAGCGCCTACGTGCTGTTCAGCAGCCTGCTGCTGGCGATCGGCCTGTACGGCAGCACGCACGGCATCGACCGGGCCGAGGCCAGGGAGCACTCCCGGCTGATCGTGCTCGCGGTCACCGTGGGGGTGCTGCTGAAGGCGGCGTTCATCGCCGGGGTCGTCTACCTCGTCTCGGGGGATCCGCGGTCGCTGATCATGGCGGTGGTGGTCGCCCAGATCGACCCGCTCTCGGTCGCCGGCGTGATGGGGGACGACCGGTTGTCGGACCGGGCCAAGACGATCCTCGGGGCGTGGTCGTCCTTCGACGACCCGGTGACGATCGTCCTGGCGGTGTACGCGGCGGCGCTGGTGCGCGATTCGGGCGAGGGCGGCCTGTCGGCCGCCTACTTCGCCGACCTCGGGCTGAACGTGCTGTTCGCGGCGGTGGTCTACCTGGTGTGGCGGCTGGTCAGGAACGCCCCGCCGGTGCTGACGTACCTGGCGGCGGCGGGCGCGGTCGTGTCGGCGGCGTGGAGTTCCCTCATGCTGGGCCTGGCGACCGCGGGGCTCTACCTGCGTCTGCCGGACGCGCGCTGGCTGGGCCGCGCGGTGAGCCTGGCGTTCGCGCTGTCGGCGTTCCTGATGGGGCTGCTGCTCGTCGGCGGGACGAACATGGCCATGGGGGTGCTGCTCGGGCTGGCCGCGTTCGCCTCGCAGATGGTCGCCGCGCTGGTGCTCACCCGCAGCCTGCCGGCGATCGACCGGATCCACCTGGGCCTGGCCCAGCAGAACGGGGTCACGGCGGTGATCCTCGCCCTGGTCTTCGAGCGGGACTTCGGCGGGTTCGTCGCCGTGATCGCCCCGGCGATCCTGACGGTCAACCTCGTCCACGCGATCGCCAACCGGACCGCCGACGCCTGGGAGGCCCGGCGGTCTGTTCCGTCCGCGCCGCGGTGACCTCGGGACCGAGCCGGTCGGCGGTGGGTCGGTCACCGGCCCGCTTCGGAGAATCATGTCCGCGCCGTGTTCCTCAGGGGCACGTCCCGGATGATCGCCCAGGTCAGTGCCAGGCCGAGCAGGAACACTCCGAGGCCGATCCCGACGGTGACCGTGAGCGACCCCGGATCGGAGAACGCGATGCGCCTGATGAACGGGAGACTCAGCTCCGTGCCCAGCGCCACCCCGCCCAGCAGGATCAGGCCGACGCCCAGGGGGACGCTGAGGATCCCGCCGCCCTGCCACCGATAGAACGCCGCCGCCATGAAGCCGCCCGCGACCAGCCACGCGAGGAACTCGATCAGGTGCTCGAGGAAGACGACCGGCACCTGCGTCGGCTCGGTGAACAGGTGGACGCGGCCGAGCCGCTGTGACAGGTCCGCCCAGCCGTACAGGACGGATTCGAGCAGGTAGCCGACCGTCATCAGGGCGGCGAGGAAGGGGGCGTAGAGGGCGGCCGTGACCGCCGCCTGCGTCCCGAACTGGCGGCGCGTCTGGCCGAGCGCGATGTACATCGGCAGGTACTCCCTGACCAGGCCCACGCCGACGAACAGCGCGAACCACCGGGGTAGCTGCGCCGCGGCCTCCCACGCGCTCTGCGTCAGGCTGCCGAAGAGCGCCACGACCGCCGCGACCAGCGCCACGACGACGCAGAAGGCCACCCACACCAGAAAGGCGAACACCAGGTTGTTGACCAGCAGCCGGGTCGGGAACCTCATCGCGCGCCCTCCGCCGTCGTCAGATGGACGAACAGGTCCTGCATGGCGACGGGCCCCAGCTCCAGCCCGGCCTCGGCGGCCCGCTTGCGCCGCTCCTCGCCGAACTCGCCGTACACCATCGCGGACGCGGTCGGGCCGAGCCGCTCGGTGGCGAGCACCGTCATCCCCTCGGTGAACGTCTCGACCCGCTCGGCCGGGCCCGTCACCGACGTCCCCCTGGACAGCAGCGCGTCGGTCTCCTCATGCACGACCAGGCGCCCTCTGTCGATGATCAGGACCTCCTCGAACAGCGGGCTCACCTCCTCGATCAGGTGGGTCGAGATGATGATCGTGCGCGGGTGCGCCATGTAGTCGGCGAGCAGCGCGTCGTAGAAGGCCCGGCGCGCCGGCACGTCCATGCCGAGGTACGTCTCGTCGAACATGGTCAGCGGTGCGCGGCTGGCCAGGCCGACGACGACGCCCATCGCCGAACGCTGGCCCCGGGACATCGACCTGACGTTCTTCTTCGGCTCGATCCGGAACGTCTCCATCAGCTCGCGGGCGTAGTCGCCGTCCCAGTCGGGGCGGAGCCATTCGGCGTACGAGAGCGCCTCCTCCGCGGTGCCGATGTCCACCGCCTCGCCCGACTCGCGAATCAGGCTGATCCTGCTGGTCACGGCCCCGTTCTCGAAGACGGGACGCCCGTCCACCCGCACGCTGCCCGCCGTCTGCCTCCGGAACGCGGCGAGGATCGAGAGCAGGCTCGTCTTGCCCGACCCGTTGCGGCCGAGCAGCCCGTAGATCTTCCCGCCCGCCAGGCCGAACGTCAGCCCGTCGAGCGCGGTGACGGTGTCGTAGCGTAATACCAGGTCCTGCACATCGATCCTCACTGTCCCTCCAGTTCCTCGATGCGATTGATCACGTCGCCGAGCGGGATCCCGATCGCCCTGGCCTCGGCCACCATCGGATCCACCACCTCGCCGAAGAAGGTCTCCTTGCGCCTGGCCCTGAGCATGTCTCTGGCGTCGGGGCTGATGAACATGCCTATCCCTCGCTTCTTGTAGAGGACGCCCTCGTCGACAAGCTGCTGGAACGCCTTCGCGGCCGTCGCCGGGTTGATCCGGTAGAAGGCGGCGTACTGGTTCGTGGACATCACCTGCTCGTCCGCCTTGAGCGTCTCGTTCAGCACGTCGGCTTTGATGCGCTCGGCGATCTGCCGATAGATCGGGCTCCTGTCGTCGAACATGGCCCCTACTCCATTGGTTCATTACTCTACTAATGAACCGTAGAAGCAAAGAGTCGAGGCCGTCAACCATCGGGGACGGGAATTGCGGATTCGGCGGGCGACGGCTCGGCCGACCGGCCCGGTGGCACCCGGGCGACGGGCCCGACCGACCGGCCGGTGACGTCCGGACGACGCGGCGTTCGCACCGCCTCGTCCCATGTGACCCGGCCACGTTTCCCGGCCGTGGCGACGATGCGCCGGGGTGCCGGCGCGCAGGCGGTGCGTGGCCTGCGCACAGCCGCCGGATGATCGGCGGCTCGCCCGGGTTCAGGTCACGCCGGGCGTGAAACTCACAGAACGGGCTCAGCCCCGGCGGTTCGCGGTTCGCGCCGCTGTCGCGGCAGTGTCCGCCCGACGGCGGCGGAAAGCGGGCGCCGACCCGGATCGGGCTCCTGGTCGCCGCCGAACCCGGCGGTCAGCCCCGGCCGCGCGACCGCCAGCCGAACCGCCGACGCCGGGGAGGCTCGGCGGCCTGTTCCACCCGCGCCACGGTGACCTCGGGGCCGAGCCGATCGACGGTGCCCGACTCGACCGCGGCGAGCGCCCGCAGGATCGTCCCCTCGATCACGAACGGGACCGGGCCGGCCACGTCGATCACCACGGCGGCGGCGTTCTCGTGCACCGCCGCCTGGCAGACCTGCAGGGTCCTGGCCTGGATGGGCCGGGCGTCGGCTCTCCAGAGCCGCAGCGGCTCGACCCCGGTGAAGGCGAGCACCGCCTCGCGCCCGTCGGCGCCGACGAGCTTCGGGAGAGCCATCTCGCTCTCCTTCTCCTGCCGGAGCCCGTGCTCGCCGACCTCCGACTCCTTCAGCAGGGCGACCACCGGGACGAGCAGCCTGGCCCCGCTCAGCGCGGCCACGACCTCGCCCGCCTGCGCCGTACCGGCGGCGAAGGCCGCGAGAGCGGACGACACGGAGGCGTCGGCGGAGCCGTCGTCGTCGGGGACCAGGGGCTGCGGAATGCTGGGCACGAACCGGGAGCCTACCCGCGGTGGGCGGCGGTGGGTCAGCCAGGTCGGCGACGGCGGCCCCGGCGGGGGCTCCCGGCCTCGTGCCCGTATCAGCCCAGGTCGGCGATGGCGGCCACCGGGCCGCCGCCGCTCGGGCCCTGGTGGACCGCGGCGACCGAGACGAACACGGCCGGGTCTCCGGTGACGCTGGCCGCGACACCGCCGACGGTGGCCTTGATCTGCCGGTGCCAGTGCACGTCGGAGTCGTCCAGCATGATGTTGCGCCGGCCCCGGACCCGGCCCGACGGATCGGCCTCGCACTTCATGAAGACGTTGACCAGCCGGTCCCCCAGATCGGACGGGTGCGGGCGCTCGGGCAGCTCGATGCCGCTGGACCGGATCGCCTCCCAGATGCCGTCGGCGTCCAGGGCGTCCTTCATGACCGAGTGGCCGATCCGGTAGCGGCCGCCGATGCCGCGGACATTGCCGACGACCACGATCTGGGCGCGGTCCAGCTCGACGCCGGAGGAACACGAGGCGACGGAGGAGTAGAGCGACAGGTCGCGGTGGATCTGGTCGGCGGCCGGCATCTCGATCTCGCCGAGCGCGACGGCGATGCCGAGCGCGGTGGTGGAGTTGGAGATGTCCATCGACGGGCCGGTGTCCTCGGTCACCACGTCCTTGCCGCGCGACTTGGCGTCGTTGATCGTGGCCAGGGTGAGCAGCGGGGTCTTGGTCTGCACGTAGTGGACGTCGGCCGGGTCGTCGATCCCGGCGATCTTCATCGCCTCACGGACCCCTGCCGCCACCTTCTCCACCATGGCCGGGCGGCCGATGTCCTCGGGGAGGATCACCTCGCTCATCGCGATGCCGACGGTCAGCCGGGGCTCGTCGCTCGGCTCGGCGTGCGCCGTGGTCGCGAAGATCGTGGCGTGCGGGCTGAGCACGCCGTCGGTGCCGCCGGACCACACCAGCGGCACGCTCTCGGGTGAGGGGTGGCCCTTCTCGGCGAGCACCTCGCGGAAGGCGCGGTCGGCCAGGATGCGGGTGTAGTCGTTCACGCCGCCGTTGCCCTCGGTCTTGCCGATCACCGCGAGCACCCGGTGCGCCTCGATCACCCCGTCGTCGATGAGCCGTGCCAGCCCGGAGGCGTCGGTCACGCTCTCGATCGGCACCTTGCGCACTTCAATCGGTTCCGGCATCGCTGCCACCTTTCCCTCGATCGTCATTACTTTCGCACCACGGTGCCGGTATCCCCGGTGAGCGCCGCTCCGATGTTCTCCAGAGAGGTGATCACCGACCGGTCGCCGCCCTGCTCGACGAAGCGCAGCGCGGCCTCGACCTTCGGGCCCATGCTGCCCCCGGCGAAGTGGCCCGCGGCGTGCAGCACGCGCAGCTCGGCGGCGGTGACGCGGCCCACGGGCCGGGGGTCGGGCGTGCCGAAACCGACCACGGCCCGGGGCACGTCGGTCGCGATGACCAGGACCGTGGCCCGCACCGCGCGGGCCAGCACCGCGGCGGCCAGGTCCTTGTCGATCACCGCTTCGACGCCGGCCAGACGCCCGGCGGCGTCGCGGGCCACCGGCACCCCGCCGCCCCCGGCGGCGACGACGGTGAACCCGGCGGCGGCGAGCGCGGTCACCGCCGGCGCGTCGAGGATCTCCAGCGGTTCCGGGGAGGCGACCACCCGGCGCCAGCCCCGGTCGAAGCGGCGCCAGGTCTGGCCGAGCTTCTCGAAGCGGCGGGCCTCGGCCTCGCTGAAGTAGCGGCCGATCGGCTTGACCGGGTTCCGGAAGGCCGGGTCGGCGGGGTCGACGAGCGTGCGGGTGACCACGACGGCGGCCCGGTCGCCGAGCGCGTTGAGGATGAGCGTGCCGATCGTGGCCTGGGTCTGCGCCCCGCACCAGTCGAGCGGGACGGGGGGCACGACGTCGGCGGCGAGCTGGTTCTTCAGGAGCAGGTTGCCGACCTGGGGGCCGTTGCCGTGGGTGAGGGTCACCCGGTGGCCCTCGGCGATGAGCGCGGTGACGTGGCGCATGGCGCCTTCGACCGCGCGGCGCTGGTCGTCCGGCGAGGCGCTCCCGTCGGGGCCGGTCATCGCGTTGCCGCCCAGCGCGATCAGCACTCGTTCACCCACAGAGCGACGCTAACGGCCCGCCCGTCCCGTCTCATGGGCACTCCCTGCCCAAGGAGCGCCCGTTCTTCGGCAGAACTCACCGGTCTCCGGCTCCGTGTCCCCGGGAAAGTTGTCGCGCCGGTGCAATTTCCGGCGGGAAGCGGCGCGGGAAGGGCATAGATCCGGCGCGGGCGGCGGGACAGGCTGGGGTGCGGTGCCCGCCGCGAGGAGCGGGCGCCCCTTCGCGAGGAGAGCCCGCCCCGAGGGGATTTCCGCGGGGGGAGCCCGTCCCGAGGAGAGGTCGCGTGGGTCAGCTCCGTCTCGGCCACATCGTCGTGATCGTCGTGTGCCTCGTGGCCGGGCTGGCGGTGCTCTCCGTGGCGGCCGGCACGCTCGTCGGCGGAGGGCCCGCCCCGGTGCCGACGCCGACGCCGACGGTGGACATGGTCGCGCAGGCCAGGCGGGTGGCCGCGGAGGGGCTGCCGAAGGCCAACGACTTCGGGTGCCGGCCGCGGGAGAGCACGCCGTACCCGGTGGTGCTCGTGCACGGGGCCAGGAGCAACGGGGCGGCGACCTGGCCGGTCGCGGTGCCGTACCTGGACAAGCAGGGGTACTGCGTCTTCGCGCTCGACTACGGGTGGAGCAACTCGATCAAGGAGTCGGCCCGGACGCTCGGGACGTTCGTGGACGGGGTGCTCCAGGCGACCGGGGCCGAGAAGGTGGCGATCGTCGGGCACAGCCTGGGCGGGATCGTGCCCCGGGCGTACATGCGCCTGGAGGGCGGGGCGGGCAAGGTCGCGGAGTTGATCACGCTGGGGGCGCCGCACCACGACCTGACCGGGGAACTCGCCGAGAGCTGCGGCGGGGAGACGGTCTGCGGGGAACTCCGCCCGGGGTCGCCGCTGATGAGGGAGCTGAACGAGCCGTCGATGGTCGAGCCGGGGGTCAGCTACACCGCCCTGGGGCTCAGAGCCGAGCAGGAGATCGCCTCGACCTTCGTCGAGGGGCCCCGCAAGCAGGTCACCAACCGGATGCTCCAGGACGACTGCCCGTTCAAGGGCCTCGTCGAGGGTGCCGTCGGGCACAACCTGGAGACGCTCGACCCGGTGATGCTCTCCTACGTCAACAAGGCGCTGGAAGCCCCCGGGCCGATGCCCGGGGACTACCGCCCGGACTGCTTCGCGCTCATCATCTGAGCGCCGGCCGTGCGGGTGATCACCCGGCGAGCTCCGCGAGCCCCGCCGGTGACTGCCCGGTGAGCGCGCCGGCGACCTCGGCGACCACCTCGGCGCGGTGCGGCTGCAGGTAGAAGTGGCCGCCCCGGTAGACCGTCAGGGAGAAGTCCGCGGTCGTGCGGGCCTCCCATGAGGCGGCCTGGGCCGGGGTGACCACCGGGTCGGCGTCACCGACGAGGGCGGAGATCGGGACGGGCAGCGCGGGCCCCGGCCGGTGCCGGTACCTTTCGAGCAGCCGGAAGTCCCCGCGGACGTACGGGAGGACGACCTCGCGCATCGCCCGGTGGGCGAGGATCTCCGCTTCGGTGCCGCCGAGGCGGGTCAGCTCGGCCACGAAGCGGTCGTCGTCGAGCGTCGAGACGGCGCGTCGCTCCCGGGGTTCGTGCGGGGCCGCGCACCCGGACGCGAACAGCCGCGCCGGGCCGGTCCCGCGCGCCTGCAGCACGCGCGCGACCTCGTAGGCGACCATCGCGCCCATGCTGTGCCCGAACAGCGCGACAGGCCGGTCCAGCAGCGGGAGCATCGCCTCGGCCACCGAGGCGGCCAGCACGTCCATGTCGTCGACCAGCGGCTCGGTGAACCGGTCGGCCCGGCCGGGAAGCTGCACCGCGTGCAACTCCACCGACGCGGGCAGCAGCGCGGGCCACTCGCGGTAGGCCGTGGCCGAGCCGCCCGCGTGCGCGAAGCAGACCAGCCGGACGGCGGCCCCCGGGCGGGGGCCGGGGCAGCGCAGCCAGGTCACGCGGCCGCTCCGGTGACGCGGGCGCTCATCGGCCCATGGCCCTGATCAGGCTGTTGGGGCGCATGTCGGTCCAGTTGGCCTCGATGAAGTCGAGGCATGCCTGCCGGGTGTCCTCGCCGAAGGCGACGGTCCAGCCGGCCGGGACCTCCGCCCAGGAAGGCCAGAGGGAATACTGGCCCTCGTCGTTGACCAACGCCAGGTAGACGCCGTCGGGGTCCTCGAACGGGTTGCTCATCGGGGTTCCTCTCTGCGCAGCGCGGCGCCGAGCAGCGCGGCGATCTCCGTGATCGGTCCGGGGTCCAGCATGCTCGCGTGATCGCAGGCGAGCCGGTGGTCGTCGATGACGCCGGCGACGTGGGGCTTCCAGTCGGCGGCCGTGGGACTGCCCTCCTCCCTGCCGTGGGCGGCGGTCACGAAGAGCACGTCCCCGTCGAAGCGCCGCGGCGCGTACTCCTCAGAGATCTTCACACCGTTGCGGTAGTTCCGGTAGACCGCCAGCAGGGTCTCCTCGTCCAGGGTGGCGTACGGGCCACCCCGGCGGCGCAGGAACTCCACGACGTCGCCCACCTCGCCGGGCCCTTCGTAGCCGACGGCCGAGAGCAGTTCGAGCAGCACGTCGCGCTCGTCGGGATCGATCTCCTGGCCGGGGTAGGCGTCGAGCAGCGCCAGCAGCGCCACCTCCTCACCGCTCTCGCGCAGCGCGACGGCCATCGCGTGGGCGATCAGGCCGCCCATGGACCAGCCGGCCAGCCGGTACGGGCCGCGCGGCTGGATCTCCCGCACCCGCTCCAGGTAGTCCAGGGCCATGGCCTCGATCGACGGGGCCGTGTAGTCCGGTTCGGACAGCACCCGGGCCTGCAGGGCGTACAGCGGCTGGTCGGGGCCGAGGTGGCGGAGCAGACCGGCGTACGGCCAGCCGAGGCCGGCGCCGGGGTGCACGCAGAACAGCGGGGGCCGGGAGCCCGAGACGCGCAGCGGGAGCAGCACCTGGAGGCCGCCCGCGCCGAGGTCGGGCCCGGAGTCCCCGCCGTCCGGCCCGGCGGCCAGCGCCTCGGCCGTCTGGCGGGCGAACACCTCGCGCGGGCTGATCGACAGTCCCTCCCGCTCGGCCAGTGAGACCAGCCGGATCACGCCGAGGCTGTCGCCGCCGAGGTCGAAGAAGCCGTCGTCGGCGCCGACCCGCTCCAGGCCGAGGACCTGGGCGAACAGGCGGCAGAGCAGTTCCTCGGCGGGCGTGCGGGGGCCCCGCCCCGAGAGCGGCCGGTCCGGCTCGGGCAGGGCGGCGCGGTCCACCTTCCCGTTCGGGGTGAGCGGCAGCGCCTCCAGGGGGACGACCGCGGACGGCACCATGTACTCGGGGAGGGTCCGCGCGGCGAACCGGCGCAGTTCCTCGGGCGGGGCGGTACCGACCACGTAGGCGACGATCCTGCGGTCGCGGACGGTCACGGTCACCCGGGCGACGCCGGGGTGCGCGGCGAGGGCGGCCTCGATCTCCCCCGGTTCGATCCGGAACCCGCGGATCTTGACCTGAAGGTCCGCGCGGGCCAGGTACTCCAGTTCGCCGTCCGCCGACCACCTGACGACATCGCCGGTCCGGTACATCCGCTCCCCCGCTCCCCCGAACGGGCAGGCGACGAACCGCTCCGCGGTCAGCCCGGGACGGCCGAGGTAACCGCGGGCCAGGCCGGCGCCGGCCAGGTACAGCTCGCCGGGCACGCCCGGCGGGACCGGCCGCAGGAACCCGTCCAGCACGTAGGCGCGCATGCCGTCCATGGCCCGGCCGATGGGCGGCGCGGCCGGGCCGACCTCGCGGACCCGCTGGTGGGTGGCGTAGGTCGTCGTCTCGGTGGGCCCGTAGACGTGCCCGAGCAGGGTGTCCGGGCAGGCCTCGCGGACCCGGCGCATCGCCGCGGCGGAGGCGGCCTCGCCCCCGGTGAGGACCTCCTCCAGCGCCGCGAACGTCTCCGGCGCCTCCTCGGCGACCAGGTTGAACAGGGCCGTGGTGATGAACAGCGCGGTCAGGCGGTGCCGGACGACGAGATCGGCGAGGGCCGCGGGGCCGAGATCGCCCCGCGGCGCGACGACGACCGTCCCGCCGGTGAGCAGCGGCACCCAGATCTCGTAGGTGGAGGCGTCGAAGGCGTGCGGCGAGTGCATCAGCACCCGCCGGTGACCGCGCCGCCACCGGTGGTCCGCGGCCAGGGCCAGCACGTCGCGGTGGCGTACGGCGACGCCCTTGGGAGTCCCGGTCGAGCCCGAGGTGTAGATCACGTACGCGAGGTTGCCGGGGTGGACCGCCACGCGCGGGTCGTACTCCGGTGCGAACGCCGCGTCGCCCTCGGGGATCGGGTCGTCCTGCGCGGGCGACGGGTGCCCGGAGGGGCCTGCCGGGGGGCGTCCCCGGACGGGAACCACCGCGGCGGTGTGCCCGAAGGCGGGAACGCGGTCGGTGACCAGGACGGGGGCGCCGGTGTCGGCCAGCACCCAGCTCATCCGCTCGGGCGGGTAGCCGTGGTGGATCGGGACGTAGGCGCCACCCGCCTTGGCGATCGCCAGGGTCGCCACGACCACGTCGGCCGAGCGTTCGAGGAGCACCGCGACCGGGGTCTCCGGGCCGACGCCGAGCCCGATCAGGCGGTGTGCCAGGCGGTTGGCCCGGCCGTTCAGCTCGGCGTAGGTGAGCGACCCGTCGGCGCCGACGACGGCTTCGGCGTCCGGTGTCCGCTCCACCTGCTCGGCGAAGGCGCTCACGATCGTCACGCCGGGCGCGAGACGGGGCGCCGGGGAGTCGTTCCATCCGTGCAGGACCCTCGTGCGCTCATCCGCGGAGAGCGGGTCCAGCCGGGCGAGCGGCAGGCCGGGGTCGGCGGCGACGGCCTTGAGCAGGCGGGTGAGCCGGTTGAGGAGCCGGAGGGCGTCGGGGCGCGGGACGACGTCGGGGCGGTGATCGAGGCGCAGGGAGAGCCGCCGCCCCGGAACGGCGGCCAGGGCGAGCGGGTAGTGGGTGGCGTCGGTGCCCGTGACCCCGGCGAGCCTCGGGCCCGCCCCGGCGCCGGTGCCGCCGGCCCCGGCCGCGTCCGGCGCGGCGGCGTCGAGGGGGTAGTTCTCCAGGACTGTCATGGTGTCGAAGAGCTGCCCCAGCCCGAGCGGGCGCTGGACGTCGGACAGCCCGAGGTGGTGGTGGGGCAGCAGTTCCGCCTGCTCGTCCTGGATCCTGCGCAGCAGGTCCCCGACCGTCTCGGCGGGGCGGAGCCGCACCCGGACCGGCAGGGTGTTGATGAACAGGCCGATCATGCGCTCGACGCCGGGCAGCTCGGGCGGGCGGCCGGAGACGGTGCCGCCGAAGACGACGTCGTCCCGGCCGGTCAGCTGGGCGAGGAGCAGGGCCCACGCGCCCTGGACCGCCGTGTTGAGGGTGAGCGAGCGGGCGCGCAGGACGGCGGTCAGACGGGAGGTCAGGTCCTCGCTGAGGTGGGCCCGCACCCGCCCCGGGTTCACCGGCGGACGGCCCGCGAGGTCCGGGGCGACGAGTGTCGGTTCGGTGACGCCGTCCAACGCGCGCTCCCACGCCCGC
>NZ_BAAAVI010000056.1:0-49423 GCF_039534445.1 Streptosporangium fragile
CGCCGCCCCGGGGTGTCCGCCTCGCGGTCCGCGGGAGAGGCCGTTGCGCTGCCCGGGGCGAGGGCATCCACCGGAGCCGGTCCCGGGCCGGCGGTCACATCCGAGCCGGCGGTGTCGTCCGGACCGCCCTCCGAACCGGCGGCGGTGTCCGCCGCGGCGACCGGGCAGGCGCTGAGGACGGCGGCGCGGTGCAGGCAGCGGGGGGCGAGCAGGCAGCTGCAGACCACCCCGCCCGGGTCGGAGACCACACCCGACGGTCCCGGCGTGAGGGCGACCACGGCGTCCTCACCCCAGCCGACGGACAGGACCCGCCCGTCGGCCGTGACGGGCAGCTCGGCACAGCGCTCGACGGCCGCGTCGAGCTTCTTGCGCAGCCGCGGGGTGAGGTCCTCCACCGCCGCGGCGACGACGTGCGGCGCCACCGGCGGCAGGGACGCGGCCGGGGAGACCGCGGAGACGGAGGGGTTCAACGGGTTTCTCCTCGGAGGCGGTCGCCCACCCAGTGGGCGAGGGCGAGGGGGCTGAGCGCCGCGACGGGCATGCCGGCCGCGACGAGTCGCTCGGCGACGGGCACCGAGTAGCGGGGCGCTCCCCTGTCGTCCAGGGCGGCGCAGCCCAGCACGCGCACGCCGGAGGAGACCAGGGCGCGGACCTCGCCGAGCAACCCGCCGAGCGGGTAGCCCTCCTCGAAGTCGCTGACCACCACGACGAGCGTGCGGCTCGGCACGGTCACCAGGGAACGCGCGTGGGCGAGCCCGGCGGCGATGTGGGTGCCGCCGCCGACCCGCACGTCGAGCAGCAGGGACAGCGGGTCGGTGACCCGGTCCGTCAGGTCGACGACCTCGGTGGAGAAGGCGATGAAGTGGGTGGAGAGCGTGGGCACGCCGCCCAGGACGGCCGCGGTCAGCGCGGACCAGACGACCGAGGCCTCCATCGAACCGGACACGTCGACCACGAAGATCAACCGCCAGTCGGCCTCGGTGCGGGCGCGCGTGGCGAAGACCGGCCGTTCCGGGACGACGATGACCCTGCCGTCGGCGGTCCGGCGGGTGTGCGCCAGGTTGGCGCGCAGGGTGGCGGGCAGGTTGAGCCGGCCGCCGGGGCGGCGGGTCGGGCGCGGCGTGGCCAGCCCCGTCAGCGCGGGGCGGAGCCGGGTGGCGAGCTCGCGGGCGAGCTCGGCGACCAGGCGGCGGACCAGCGGTCGCAGCCGCGCCAGCTGCTGCTCCGGCAGGCCGCCGGCCAGCGACAGGACCGAGGTCAGCAGTTCGACCGAGGGCCGTACCGCGTCCGGGTCGAGGATGGGCAGCACGTCGGTCCGCCCGGTGTCGGCGGCCCGGGCCAGCACCTCTTCGCGCACCTCCGCGCCGAACAGCGCCTCCAGTTCCTGTGACCACTCCCGGGCGGTGGGGAAGGACGCGCCCTGGCCGCCGCCGTCGCCCGGTCCGGGACGCACCCCGGGGGCGAAGTCCTGGGCTCCTTCTCCCCGTCCCGCCCCGTACAGCTCGTCCAGGGCGTGCGCGTAGCGCCGGGCGCCGGCCGGGAGCCGTTCGGTCTCCCGGCCGAGCAGCAGGCGCCACCGGTCGGTCGGAGCGAGCCGCCGCGAAGTGTCCTCCCCCTCCTCGGGGGCTGCCCGGAGACCCGGCGTGTTCCGGGAACCCGGCTCGGCGTGGGGGGCCGGCGCGCCCCGGAAGCTCGGCTGGGTCCGGGGAACCGGCGCGGTCCGGAGATCCGCGGGCACCCCGCCCGGGCCGACCGGTCCGGGTGACGCGGACGGCACGGGCGGCGCGGGCGTCCCGGACGCGGAGTACGCGGGTTCCGGTACCGGCAGCCGCAGGGCGTTCAGGGCTGCCCGCCCGGCCGCGTCCGCGGCGGCCCAGAGGGCCAGGAGCGCGGGCGGGGCATCCAGCGCCAGGTCAATCCGGTCGCCGAGCCGGTCGGTGACGGCCGCCAGCAGCCGATCGCGCGCGGCCGGGGCGAGAGCGTCGAAGCCGCCGCGCAGCGCCGGAAGCCGGTCGAGGAAGCCCCGGTCGGGCAGGGTGTCGACGCGGTCGAGCAGCGGGTCGAGGACCGCCGCGGCCGACTGCAGCAGCGGGCCCGCGGCGACGAGCAGACCGGCGAGCAACCGGGACAGACGGTGACGCCCGTCCGGATCGGTGGCGGTGTCGACCCACCCGGCGGCGCGGGCGCCGAGGGTGTCCGGCGCGTCCAGGTCGAGCAGGACCCGCGCCGCCGACGCGGCCCCCTGCATGAGCGGCGAGCCGGTGCGGGCGAGGGCGGTCAGCGCGTCGTCCAGCCGCAGGCCCAGCCGGCTCTCGCCGACCCGGGTGACGAGGGCGATCAGAGCGCCGGCGTCCTCGGCCCGGTCACTGCCGGCCAGGCCGGGCAGTGCGCGGACGGCGGCCTCCAGCAGGGTGCCGACCAGCTCGGCGGCACGCTCGCGGCTGTCGTGAGTGGTGCCGGGAAGGTGCTGCCGGCGCAGGGCGTCCAGCAGGTCGAGCCCCTGGAGGAGTTCGACGAGGCCCGCGGTGGCGGGGAGCACGGCGGCGGCGTCCGCGAGGCGGTCGGCGACCAGGTCGGGCAGGTCGCAGGCCGCGGCGGCGCGCAGGCCCGCGAGAACCAGCTCGCAGGTCGGCCCGCCGGCCGCCGACTCGCGGCGGAAGGTCTCACGCAGGGTCCCGGCGGCGGCCAGGGCCGCGGTGACGCCGCGGATGCCCGCCAGATCGAGCAGGGCGGCGACCGACGGAGTCCACGACAGGCGCCATCTGGTGGTGAGCGCGCTCCCGTCACCCGTCCCGGCCACCTCGATCGGCTCGCCGTACCCGACGCCGCACACCAGCAGGCGCTGCAGCAGGATCTCGCGGCGGCGGTCCAGGTCGGAGCGGAGCGGGTCGAGGCGGACCTCGCGGGACTCCGGGCTCTCCGGGCAGGGCAGCCGCAGCGCCGCGAGTTCGGCCTCCACCGCGGGGCCGAGCCCGGACCTGGGGGTGCCGGGAGCGGTCCTGCCGCGGTCGGTGCCGACGAGGACCGTTTCGAGGGCGCGGGCGAGCGCCCGGCCGCGGCCGAGGGGTTCGCCCTGGCCGAGTACGGCCGTCACCGCCTCCAGCAGCTCACCGCGTCCCGGCGCGGGCAACCCGCGCAGCCGGGCCAGGTCGCAGGCGAGCCGCAGCGTCTCCACGGCCTCCCCGGTGCCCGCCGTGTGCCCGGCCGCGCGTAGTTCCCGGCACACGTCGGTGACGGCGCGGGCGGCGGCGTCCCGGACCCTGCCGGGGTCGCCGGCGGCGGTGAAGACCGCCTGCTGCCAGCGTGGGTCTCGGATGCCCGCCGGGTAGCCGGAGCGGGAGTCGAGCAGGTCGAAGGCGTAGGGGACGAGCGACGTGGCGGCGGGCCCGCCGTCCTTGCCGCCCGAGGCGGCGGACCCGGCACCGGGGACGGCGGACCCGGTGCCGTACTCCTGCGGAAGGAGCAGCGCGGGGGCGTGGAAGGCTCCGACCACCGCGGCGACCCGTCGGCCGCCCGTGGCGGCCCCGGCGAGCACCTCGCGCATGTGCGCCTCGCGTGCGAGGTCCCGGGAGGGCACCCCGCCCGAGGTCACCGCGTCCCGGCGCAGCGCCCAGCCCACTCCCAGCGCGGCCCGGCGCAGCGCCTCCGGTGCGGATCCGGGAGCGAGCACCTCGACGGCGCGATCCCACATGTCGTCACCGTCGCGCCCGGTGGAGGACGCCGTGAGCGCGTCGGCGAAGCCGCTCACCGGAGCGGTCATCGTCCGGTCCGGGTCCGTCGCGGAACCGGGGCCGTCCGTGCCGGACCAGGCGGGGGCGGAGAGCGGAAGGTCGCAGCAGAGCACCTCGACCCCGCGATCACGCGCCCAGCGGATGGCGGCCAACTCGGGCGAGAAGTCGGCGAAGGGGTAGAACCCGAGCCGGCCGTCCGCGCCGGTCCCGGCGAGGGCGACCGGCGCGACGGTCGCCGGATCCGCCAGATGGACCAGCCACGGCTGGAAGTCGACCGGCAGTTCCACGCAGACCACCTCGGCCCCCGCGGCGTCCAGCAGGGCCGGGACGGCGGCGGCCAGCGCGGGGCTGTGATGGCGCACGCCGAGCAGGTACGGCCGGGTGGAACCGGCGAGCGCGGCGACCGCCTCCCGGGGGTCACCGGCGAGTTCCCGGAGGTCATCGGGGAGGCCGTCCGCCTGCTCCGGGCCGCCGGTGACCTCCCGCGGGTCGCCGGCGCGCTCCCGGAGATCACCGGTCGGGCCGTTCGCCTCCGGAGCGCCTCCGCCCGGAGGGCCCGCATCGCCGGCGCCCACGCCCGAAACGCTCACACCCACGGCCCCCACGCCATCGACGCCCCCGCCGTCGACACCCATGTCCTCGGTGGCCGCGTCCGCGGAGCCGCTCGCGGGACGCCCGGTCAACGGAGGTTCTCCCGCAGGTCCCAGAGGCGGCGCCACATCGCGGAGCCGTCCTCGGCCCGGCGGCGCACCGGGCCGTCCCAGTAGCCGAGGAGACGGGCGTGGTCGGCCGGGTCGTCCTTGCGGACCACGCCGAGGAGGTGGCCGGGCACCTGGTCGAGGACGTCGCCGCCGGGCAGGTAGGCGGCCGCCACCCCGAGGGAGGCGGCGACCTGCACCGCCTCGGCGGTGGACATCACCGTTCCCGGCCGCTCCACGTCCCAGCCCTCGGCCGAACGGCCGGAGCGCAGGTCGCGGAAGACCGTGACGAGCGCGTCGAGCACGGCGTCGTCCACGGTGAAGGCGGCCCCGGCCCGCTCCACTACGGCGGTGGCCTGGCCACGCACCAGGGCGGTCTCGGCGTCGGCGTCGGCGATCGGGTCGACGGTCTCGAAGTTGAACCGGCGCTTGAGCGCCGCCGACATCTCCGAGACGCCGCGGTCGCGCAGGTTGGCCGTGGCGATCACGCTGAACCCGGGCGCGGCCGCCACCAGGGCGTCGGCGGTGCCGGCGAGCTCGGGCACGCTGAGGCGGCGGTCGGACAGGATCGACACCAGGGCGTCCTGCACCTCGGGCAGGCAGCGGGTGATCTCCTCGACCCTGGCGACGCGCCCGGCGCGCATGGCGGCCAGCACCGGTGAGTCGACCAGCGCCTGGCGGCTCGGTCCCTGCGCGAGCAGCAGGGCGTAGTTCCAGCCGTAGCGGAAGGCGTCCTCGGTGGTCCCGGCGGTGCCCTGCACGGTGAGCGCGCTCGTGCCGCAGACCGCGGCGGCGAGCAACTCGGAGAGCATCGACTTGGCGGTGCCGGGCTCGCCGACCAGCAGCAGGCCGCGCTCGCCGGCGAGCGTCACCACGCAGCGCTCCACCAGGGCGCGCTCGCCGACGAATTTGGACGCCACCGTGAGCCGGGCGGGCGGCCGGGGGCCGTCGCCGGCCGGTACCCGCCGGGACGCGGGCAGCTCCAGGGTCTCGCCGTCGCTGCCGCAGATGAAGGTCACCACCGCCCGCGGGGTGAGCGCCCAGCCGGGCGGGCGGGGGCCGTCGTCGTACGCGGCGAGGAAGGCGAGTTCGACGGCGTAACGCTCCTCGGCCGGCAGTACCTGCCGGCCGGGCACGGCCGCCTGCTCCGTCATGGTCATGGGGAGGATCCTCTGTCTCTCGGGCCGCGCGGAGCGGGGACACGACCGTGCCCCCGCTCCGCGCGGCCGGGTGTATCGGTGAAGGTGAGGCGTCCGCCTCAGCGGCGCCGGCCGCGACGGACGTGGAGTTCCTCGAAGCGGGGAACGTCACCGTCGCGGACGCGCTGCCAGGCCCTGGCGTACAGGTCGGCGGCGGGTTCGACGGGGACGATCACGCCGAGCGGGGCGGCCTCCCCGTCCAGCAGGTCGAACAGGGGGATCTTCCACTGTTCGAGCGGCAGGTGCGGGGCCCTGAGGTCGAGCCAGCCGCCCGGCAGGAAGAGCGAGCGGCCGGCCCTGGCACGGGTGGCCTCGACCACCAGCTCGGTGGCGGCCAGCTCGGCGCGGGCGGCCTTGAACCGGGCGGGCTTCCAGCCGGTCCACCGGGCGACGTTCTTGTCGGCGGGGTCCGGCATGGCGAGCAGCATCAGGTAGAGGGCGGCGGCGTCCGGGCCGAGGCCGTACTCCTGCGCGGCCTGGGAGACCAGGGCGGGCGCGGAACGGTTCGGGTCGTGCGGCCACCAGGTGCCGTCGGCGGCGCGCTCCCCCGCCCCGGGATCTCCGGGGCCGGTCAGGAGCGCCTCGAAGCGCGGGTCGCGGGCCAGGCGGAGCGCGAGCTCCTCCGGGAAGGGCCGGCCCGCGTCTCCGACCAGGGCCCGCAGGGCGGGGAGGTAGGGGTCTCCCCCGGACGCGTCGAGCAGGGCGGTGCGGATGCCCGGCGCCGGCCGGTCGTCGTGGGTGGCCATGATCACGGCACCGTAGCGCTCCCAGCCCTCGGTGACCTCCGTGGGGGGCCCGGCGACCTTGCGGAACGCGGGCAGGTCGACGTAGGTGCCCAGGTCGAACATGAGGTCGGGGTTGGCCAGCCGGTCGCGCACCGCGGCGAGCGCCGCGGGCAGGGCGGCCCGCATCGGGTCGCCGGCGGGCAGCCGGTGGGCGAGCCAGGCGGTCAGGGTGATCGCCCCGGTCAGCGTGTGCGCCGTGAACCCGGTGGTTCCCTCGTCGGCCGGGGAGACCCGGTCCCGGTGGACCCGCCAGCGCAGGTCCCGGCTGAGCTCCGGCGCCGAGGCGGGGTCGAACAGGGCCGGCAGGGCGTCGCCGGGGGTCCATCCCGTGCGCGTCGCGCGGACCGCCTCCGCGAGGAGCCACTCGGGGACGGCGGCCCGCCGGCCCACCCTGGCGTTCCAGACCCGCGCGGCGGCGGCGACGTCCGGGCCGTCGGTCCAGAGCGCGGCCGGGCGGGCGGGCAGCAGCGCGGCGACGATCTCGCGCCGGACGTCGCCGTCCAGCCGGCGCAGCTCGTCCCTGGCGATGGCCGCCTCGGCCGCCTTCAGGCCGAGCGCGGCCCGGACCTGGGGCGGCAGGAACGCGTGCTCGTGGCTGTCGACGCACGGCAGGCCGGCGACGACGAGCCGGGCCACCGTCGAGGTCGCCCCGGTGAGCCGCGCGAACTCCTCCGCCGCCTCCGGGTGCCACGGCGCGGGGCCCCGCTCGGCGCGTTCCGTGAGGAACGCCGCGAGCCAGTCCGCCTCCCTGGCCTCGCCGACCGGGCCCGAGGAGCGCACGGTGTAGGGGTGGGGGACGTCGAAACGGCCGGCCGGGTCGTGGAAGAGCGCCGTGAAGGCGCAGCCGGTGCTCTCCGGGTCGGCGTCCATGAAGGCGATGAACGCGCCCCCGTCGAGCGGGAGGAAACCGCACCGGGAGCCGTCCCGCGTCTGCCCCGTGGCGTCGGTGAGCCATGTCTGGTCGAGGTGGAGCGTGAAACGACGCCAACGGGCGGGTTCGGCCGCCGAGACCATCCCGAGCCCGTCGATCTCGCGCAGCAGCTCGTGCAGCGCGTCCGCCTCCTCCGGCGTGATCGCCGCCGAGGCCGCCCGGTAGGCGACCGCCGCGGGCCGGGTGAGCAACGTCTTCCAGCCCAGGTAGGAGTACGGAAGCTGCGGGCCGTCGAGGTGGACGCGGGTCGTGTGGCCGGCGACCGCGGTCCCGGAGGCGGCGGGCTCGGGGACGGCCCGCGTCATCCGGCCGATCGCCCGCACCTGCTCGGAGGCGCTGTGGGACGTCTCGTGGTACCACCACGTGCTGCCGGAGACGCCGAGGCCGTTGAGCGCGCGGATGAGCAGTTCGTCGGAGGGGCCGGCCGGACCCTGGTCCTTCCCGCCACCGGCGAGGGCGTCGGCGAGCCGGGCCGCCACGGCGTCCAGGCTCGCCTGCCGGGCGGCGGCGTAGCGCGCCACCCCGGCGATCCCGGCGACCAGCGCGTCGTGGGTGACCTGCGGCAGCAGCGCGCGGATCAGCGCGTGCAGCTCCTCCTGCACCGACTCCGCGGACCGCACGGGTTGCCCCGGCCGCCCGGACCGGGCGGCCTCGGCCGAGGCCGCGGCCTTCAGCAGAGCCGCCGCCGTCTCCCGGTCGATCCGGCGCAGGGCCGCGGAGCCCTCGGGGTCACGCGGCCGCATGCACCACCAGTACCGCAGCGGCGGCAGCAGCGCGGTGCCCGCCGCGAACGCGCCCGGGCTGTCCTCCAGGGCGACCGTGGTGGTGACGACGCCTTCCGGGTCGACCAGCCTGACCTTGCGGTAATCCTTGGTGAGGGCGCGCGGCCGGTCGTCGCCGGGGAACGTCACGGCGCGCGCCGGCAGGCCGGGGCCGTCCTCGCCGCCGCGCAGGGTGACGGTCCGCCCGGCGAGGTCCTCGCCGCGGGACGACCCGTCGGGCAGCGCGACCACCCGCCAGCCGAGCAGGCCGCCCACCGGGACGCCGACCGGGGTGGCCTCGTCCGAGGGCACGGGCAGCAGCCAGCCGTTGCGGAAGGCGCTGCCCGCCGGGGCCGAGCGCAGCGCGTCGGCGAGGAAGCCGGGCATGCTCGGCCTGCCGAGCGCGGAGCCCGCGGGGTCGTACTCGCGCCAGCCGCCGTCCGTCAGCGTCCAGAACGAGGTCCCGTCGCTGATGATCGAGCGCCGGTGGGGCAGGACCGTGTCGCCGGGGTACAGCACGCCGCCGCCCGTGGCCCGCCCGCCGCCGGGCAGCGGCAGGGTGACCGTGTCGGAGCGCAGCGCCCACGTGTCGGATCCCGCCTCCATCTGGAGCATCGTCCCGGCGGAGGAGTGCCAGTAGCCGAGGACCCGGTGGCCGCTGTCGTAGACGTTCCAGTGGACGAGGAGGTCACCGTCGACGTAGTGGAAGCCGGGGTCGCCGTAGGCGTCGTTCGGCGCCGGGCGCAGGTCGTGGGTGAGCACGGTGCCCTCCAGGCCGATGACCCTGGCCTGGGACGGGCCGGAGACGATCAGGTGCGGCCAGGCGTCGGCGACCTCGATGTCGTGGATCCTGTCGGGCCCGGTCAGGGCCGCGACGGCCTCCTCCCAGGCCGGCCAGCCCAGCTCGTCGACGAGCCCGGCGCGGAGCGTCCGGGCGAGCTCGGCGGCGAGGTCGGCGTTCGCGGCGGCGGTGACCTCCTCCTCGGCGAGGACCAGGGCCTCGCCGGGCAGCCAGGTCAGCCGGCTGAAGGCCTCGGGCAGCTGGGGCAGGCCGGCCGCGGTGGAGCGCCGGGCGACCGTCCTCATCCACTCGGTCAGCATGGACCGGCCGCCGGGTGAGGCCGCGAGGCGCAGCACGGCCAGCCGCCCGTCGGCGTCGTCGTCGAGCCGGTCGGCGGCGCGGTGGAACACGGGGGCGAACCGGGGGTCGGCGGCCAGGGCGAGCAGGTCGCGCTGTCCCTCACCGCGGGCCCACGATTCCAGCAGCAGGTACAGGTTCCCG
Organism: Streptosporangium fragile; assembly: GCF_039534445.1. Classification (NCBI taxonomy): domain Bacteria; kingdom Bacillati; phylum Actinomycetota; class Actinomycetes; order Streptosporangiales; family Streptosporangiaceae; genus Streptosporangium; species Streptosporangium fragile. Next base: position 9,388 of record NZ_BAAAVI010000056.1, read on the forward strand.
TCGGGGTCGGTGACCGGCACGTCGAGGGAGAGCAGCAGGTCGATCAGGTCGACGTCGGGGTTGACCGTCACGGTCGCGCCGGACGCGGCGAGCTCGGCGCGCAGCCGCCCCGCGACCCGTTCCAGCAGCGCGTACAGGCCGGGCAGCCGCGACTCGCCCCGCCATCTGGGGCTCCAGATCTCCAGGAAACGCGCCAGCCAGCCGGCCGTGCCGTCGGCGGGGCGTTCCTGCGGGGTCACCTCGGCCTCGCCCAGGCCGGCGGTGGCGCCCGAATCCTCCAGCAGCTGCACCCAGAAGGCGGGCATGGCGTTGTCGCCGTTGCGGGGCATCACGTTCAGCAGCGTGCCGCGGACCCCGGGGTCGCGCCGGGCGAGGGCCAGCAGGGCCGGGCGGTGCGCCTTCCACCAGCCCAGCGGCGCCGAGAGGGTGGTGGGCAGGTCGAGCATCTCGGCGAGGTACGACTGCTCCTCGGCGTCGGCGTCGCGTCCGGCCGCCCTGGCCAGGCGGCGCAGCTCGGTGGCCATCTGCGCGGAGGGCGTCAGGCCGCCCGCGGTGCGGCGCACGCACAGCGTGCGGAACCTGCGCAGGGCCTCGGCCGCCGGGACCCGCGCGGCGAGCTCCCTGGCGTATCCCGACAGCGCCTTGACCGGCAGCGCCCCGGCGAGCGCGAACTCCAGGAACACCGCGTCGAGCCTCTCCTCGTCCACGGCCAGTCCGTGCTCGGCCTCCGCCCTGCGCGCCTGGGAGAACATCTGGGCCGCGTAGGTGGAGTTGTCCGCCGACAGGAACACGCGGGCCACCTGTTCGAGGAAGGTGGGCAGGAAGTACGGGAGGGACCCGGCGAGCTGGGCGGCGAGCCGCTGGCAGGTGTCGAGGGTGGCCTTCGGCCTGGACTTCGCCTGCCGGGCGGCGCGCTCCAGCTCGGGCACCAGGGCGAGCGCGTGGTGACCGTCGTGCGGGTGGTGGACCAGCACCCACTCGGGGAAGCCGAGGGAGCGTCGCAGGCCCAGCCCGACCACCGTCGGCTCCCCCACCGGTTCCATGCCGAGGTAGCCCGCCGCCGCGTCCTCCGCGGCGCCCAGTTCCCCGGTGACCAGGCGCACCACCACCCGGTCGTCCAGTCCCGGGTGCCGGTAGGCGCGGGCGGTCAGCGGCACCGCGCGCTCGCCGGCCCCCTCCGTGCCCGGCGGGAGCACCGCCCCGGCGGCGAGCAGTTCCCGCAGCGCGGCGCCGTCTCCGGCGCCGCCGTCCGCTCCCGCCCGGTCCCGTGGTCCGGTTCCGCTTTCCGTTTCGGGCCGCTCGGCCGTCCCGGCCTCCGGTCCCCGCTGCCCCGCCGCACCGCTCGCCGACGACATGACGCCGTTCACGCGTCCTTTCCTTCCTCGATCGTCCGACCGGCGTACAGCGCCGCCGCCATGCGCATCCCCTCCGACCAGGCCACCGGGCCGACCTCCCGCAGCGGCAGCCGCCTGCCCTGCCGGTCGTTCCAGCCGAGGCCGCCCATCTCGCTGTCTCCGTCCCAGTACGGCTCCCCGATCCACACCGACGCCTCGACCGCGCGCCCGGCGTCGCGCACCGCGCAGGTGGCGTAGCCGCCCGACACCCGGTAGCCGAGAGAGGTCGCCCGGGCGGCGAGGCCGAACCGGGAGTCGAACTTCGCCCCGGCGAACTCCGTCACCTGGGTGGCCTGCTCCCCGAGGTCGTCGGGCCTGGCCCAGGTGGCGCGGTGGATCTGCTCGACGCGCTGGGTCACGCCGAGCTCCGCGGCGAACTCCCGCAGGTCGGCGAGGTCGGGCAGCAGCACGGGGTGGGGCAGGGTCACCGTCGCCGGGGACAGCCGGACCGTCTCGCCGTCGAGGTTCACCACCCGCAGCTCGCCGGTGCCGGTGACGTCGCGCAGGAAACCCGCCTCGTCCGGGTCGTCGCCGACGACCACGAGGTCGCGCAGGACCGAGCGCCACGCCTCGTCCCGCCACACCTGGACCACCAGGCCGGTGGGAACGGGCAGCGACGACACCATCCAGGTGTCCACCTGCGTCACGCACGTCTCGACGTGCCTGTCGAGCCACTCGGCCAACCGGCGCAGCCGCTCCACCTCGGGGTGGTCCCGCAACTGTTTCGGCAGCGACTTCAGCCGCCGCCCCGCCGCCCGGCCCGCGGTGGCCCTGGCGGCCACCCGGCCCTCCACGAGGGCGATCTCGTACCCGTCGCCCGCTGACAGCCAGCCCAAGGTTCCCGCCTTTCACCACGCACGGATTGCCGTCGCCGGCAGGGATTCCGATCACCTGCAACAGCGATGCGCGGAACGTTAATGGTCTTCACCGACAATCCGCACCCGGCCCGTCGAGATCACACCGGTCCCCGCGGGCAAAATCCGACAACGAGGTCTTGACTTCACAAGACGCTGATTGAGAACCTTCTCCCCATCCCAGTGAGAACGTTCTACACGCGTTCTCACCCGGCAGTGAGAACGTTCTACATGTGGAGTCGGCATGAGCTCGAAACTTCCGTTGCGCCCTGTTGATCCGCTGATCAGCGAGGTCATCGGCGGAACGGTCAACCAGCGCGGCGTCGCCGCCAAGGTGGCGGCGGAGGCCGCCGGCCGCGGGGTGACAGATGTGTTCTTCCTGGGCTGCGGTGGATCATGGGCCTCCTCGGTGCCCGCCCACAGCACGTTGTCGGCCGGAGCGACCGGCCTGGTCAGCCACAACGTCAACGCGGCGGAGTTCCTCGCCGCCCCGTCACCGCGGCTGTCGGAGCGATCGCTCGTGGTGGCGTCCTCCCACTCCGGGAACACCCCCGAAACGGTGGCCGCGGCGCGACTGGCGAAGGAGGCGGGCGCCTACCTGGTCTCGGTCGCCACCGACGACGACAATCCGCTCGGAGAGCTCGGGGACGCGACGTTCACGTACCACAGCGAGAAGACGATCACGGCGGCCAAGCACGTCCTGCTCGGCCAGCTGGTGCAGGAACTGCTGCGGGCCGGCGGCGCGAGCCTCGACTACGACGCCGTGCAGCGGGGCTACGAGGCGCTGCCGCAGGCCTTGGCCGAGGCCACCGAGGCGCACGAGGAGAAGTCGGCGCGGATCGCGCGTGAGATCGGCGACGCCGACATGACCTACGTGGTCGGCGGCGGCAACACCTACGGCCTGGCCTTCCTGCTGTCCGTCTGCTACCTGATGGAGATGCAGTGGAAGAAGTCCGCCTGCGTAGCCTCCGGCGACTTCTTCCACGGCGCCTTCGAGATGGTGGTCGACGACGCGCCGGTCATCCTCTTCCGCAGCGAGGACCACACCCGCGCGATGGCCGACCGGGTCGCCGACTTCCTCCCGAGGTTCACCTCCCGGGCGTACGTCCTGGACTCCGCCTCGGTCGAGCTGCCCGGCGTCCCCGCCGCGGCGCGGGCGGAGCTGTCCGCGCCGGTACTGGCCAACATCATCACCCGCCTGGCCGACCACTACGAGTCCGTCACCGGCCACTCGCTCGACGAACGGCGCTACATGCACAAGATGGCCTACTGAGATGCGGGTGTGCGGTGTCGGCGACAACGTCGTCGACAGATACCCCGACCTCGGAGTCGTCTTCCCCGGCGGCGGCGCGTGCAACGTCGCCGTCCACGCCGGGCGGCTCGGGGCGGACGCCGCCTACCTCGATTCCATCGGCGGCGACGCCGCCGGCGACCTGGTCCGGCACAGCCTGGCCAGCGAGGGCGTCGGCATCCGGTGGTCCCGGTACGGCCGCCGCGACGAGCCGCAGCGCGTTCTACGAGGGCGTCATGCTGCCCGCCGTCAAGCTGGAGGTGCGCGGCGTCCCCGAACCCAACGTTCGCGGTGACGGCCGACGTACGCGCCGGGCGGATCACCCCCGCCCATGCCCGCGAGCACTACACTTTCGCGGTAGCGGATCACGGATGAGCCGACTGCCCGATCCGCGCCCCCGAGGTATGGCCGTCGCGCACCCGTGAAGGGCCGCGGCGACCGTCCTTGACGCTTGCGATCATCACCGGCGGCGTCCGGGAGGAGACGACCCCGCCTTCTGGACGCCGCCGTACCGCAGCACCCGGACCGGGAACGGCTCACACATCACCCGAGGTTCGAAAGAGGAGGATACGTGACCGTATCCAGGCAGCGACGAGCGACGCTGCCCGACGTCGCCGCGCTGGCCGGTGTCTCCACGGCCGCCGCAGGACGCGCCCTGGGGGGCTACGGGAGCGTCAGCGAAGAGGTCAGGCAGCGGGTGCTCAACGCGGCGGAACAGCTGAACTACCGGGCCAACCGGCTCGCCGCCAGCGTGCGCACCGGCCGCACCGACACCATCGGCGTCGTCTGCGCGGACATCGAGAGTCCCTTCTTCGCCCGGGCGTTGCGCGGGATATCCGACGTCGCGCACAAGCACGGCTTCAGCACGCTGGTGACCAACAGCGACGAGGACCTCACCAGCGAACGGAACGCCGTCCAGCTGCTGCTGGACAAGCAGGTGGACGGGATCATCTGCGCGCCCGCGGACGTCCAGCAGGTCGCCCACCTGGCGCAGGCGCAGGGCGCCGGCACGCCCGTCGTGCTGTTCGACCGGATGAGCGATCACCTGGATGCCGACGCCGTCATCGTGGACGGGGTCAAGGCCGCCTACCAGGCCGTGAGCCGCCTCATCGCGCTCGGCCACGAGCGCATCGCCATCGTCGCCGAGCTGCGCCAGCCCCGCGAGCAGGACTGGGCCAGGTTCCTCACCCCCGCGGCGGACGTGTCGCCGGGCGTCCTCAGCCCCAGCGAGGCCCGCCTGCTGGGCTACCTGCGCGCCCACTGGGACGCCGGGGTGCCGGTACGCCGCGAGCTCGTCCGGCGCACCGGGGCCTACGACGTCGGTGCCGCCTACCGGCAGATGAAGCGCGTCCTGGCGTTGAAGCACCCGCCCACGGCCGTCTTCCTGGTCGACAACCTGATGACGGTCGGTTCCTACCGCGCGATCCGCGACTCGGGCATCTCCGTGCCGGAGCGGCTGTCCGTGCTGGCCTTCGACGACCTGGACTGGACCGTGCTGGTCTCCCCGGCCCTGAGCGTCATCGCCCAGCCGGTCTACGAGATGGGCGCGGAGGCCGCCCGGCAGCTGATCGCGCGCATCCGCGGCGGGCGCGAGGACGGCCCCGGGACCACCGTCATGGACGTGACCCTGATAGAGCGCGAGTCGACCGCACCGGTCGTCCGCGCCCCCGGACCGGTCCTCGCACCGGCCCGGGCTCACGGCCGCCGGCCGCCCGCCGCCCGGGTCGCCCCCTCCCCGTCGGGGGCCTCTCCCGGCGGGTGAGGCGCGGGGACGGGACCGGCGGCCGGCCGGGAAGAGCACGGGACCGGCCGCCCGAACGCCGGGAACCGCTCCGCCGCCCCCTCAGCCCGTCCGCCGCACGCGGATGCCGTGGGCGTCGGCGCGCTGGACGCCGGAGGCGTCCACGTTGGAGATCGGGATCAGGCCCTCGACCCTCCCCGCCTTGCCGTTGCCGGTCAGTCTGATGACGAGCATCCCCGGGTCGGTGCCGTGGGAGGAGTGCGGGTCGCCGGAGAGCGGGTTGGGGCCGCGCGTCGAGGCGAAGGCCCACTTCTCGTCGGGTGAGACGGCGAAGAGGTCGACCGTCGGGTCCGCGCTGAACGGCGAGACGAGATCGACCGTGCCGGTGTGGGCACCGGTCGCCCCGTCGAAGACCTCGGCCACGTTGGCGTCGCGGTCGCCGGCCCAGACGTAGCGGTCCTTGGCGGAGACCAGGACACCGTGGGCGTCGCGGTCGGGCGAGTCGTCGTCGAAGAGCGGCTGGACGGCCGGCGTGTTCGGCGGGTTGGCCGGCGAGTAGCCGCCCATCGGCAGCCGGAAGACGCTGAACTGGTCGAGGTTGCCGTGCGTGCCTCCGCCGCCGTTGCCGAAGACCATGCCCTGGGCCTCGGCGAACCCGCACCCGTTGGCGGGTACCTTGCTCGTGTCGTACTCGCCCACGATGGACATCGGCGTCGTGCGCCAGTCGACCACCAGCAGCCCGCCGCCCCGGAGGCTGACGAAGACCGGGCCGTTGTCGGAGGCGATGAACGGGCAGATCGGCGCGTTGTCCGGCCGGAGCGCGGGAGCCTGGCACGGCATCCCGTTCGGGGTGGTGCACCCGGCCAGGTCGAGCGTGGCGGCGGGCTCCTGGGTGAACGTGCCGGACGCGTAGTCGGTGGCGATCCGCTCCAGCTTCTTGCCGTTCTGATTGGCGATGATCAGGTACTTGTCGTCCTCGGTGGGCCAGAGGGCGTGGGCCTGCCGGGCGCCTCCCGCGCCGACCTCGGTGCTCATGCAGGAGAGCGGCTGCCGGGTGCGCGCGTCGAAGACCACCACGTGACCGCTGGCGACGAAGGCCAGCGCGGCGTGGGTGTCGGCCTTGTTGAAAACGATCATGTGGGGGCGCACCGGCGCCCTTCCCGTGCTCGCCAGGCACAGCGCCGAGGTCGCGCCGCCCAACGGGATCACGTCGACGGGCTGGGTCGCGGACAGCTCCCGGGTGACGTCGGCACCCGAGTAGATGTGGACGGTGCCGCCGTGGCCGAGTCCGTCGGTGTTGGACTGGTCGACCAGCCAGATCTCGTACCCGTCCTTGGCCGCCCCGGCCGCGTTCTCCGCGGTCCCCGCCGCTTCTGCGGTCCCCACCGCGCCCGGTGTTCCCGCGGTTCCCGTCGCGCTCACCGCTCCGAGCGCGGACAACGCCAGCATCGCGACGATCGCGGCCCGCCACTTCCCCATGCGCCCTCCAAGATCGATCCCGGCGCAGTCTCCCCCCTGTTCCCCCAGAGATCAAGCATTTGCCGTTTGCCATGACATATCGGCATAAGGAGGTAACACTGCGGGGAGCCGGTCCTCCCGGGATCGACCGGCGGGCGTTCCGACGGCCGGTGGGCGTTCCGGCTTCCGGCAGCCGGTGGGCGTTCCGGCGGCTGCCACCTGCCGCTCGCTCCGCGCGGCGGGCTACTTCTTCTTCCCGCCGCGCGGAACGGCGAGCTCGGTCAGCAGCGCCGAGCCCGGGGCCAGCCCCGACCAGGATCCCGGGACGGCCAGCACCGCGATCGCCGAGGTCGGGAACTTCTCCCGGACCCGCTCCAGCGCGTCCCCCGTCGCCCGGCCCGCCAGCGCCGCGACCAGCTCCGCCAGACCCGGGTTGTGCCCGAGCAGCAGCAGGGTCCGCACGTCGTCCGGGACCTCGCGCACGACGCCGAGCAACTCCGGGACGTCCGCCTCGTACACCCGACCGTCGTAGGAGACGGGCACCTCCGCGCCCAGCTCCCCGGCGGCGAGCTCCCACGTCTCGCGGGTCCGGCGGGACGGCGAGGAGATCACCCGGTCGGGCAGCAACCCGGCGGCGCGGAGCCGGCGCCCGACGGCCGGGGCGTCGCGGCGGCCCCTCCCGGCGAGCGGCCGGTCGACGTCGGCCACGCCCTCCGGCCAGGCCGACTTGGCGTGGCGCAGCACGACCAGGCGCCGGGGAGCTTCTTCGGTCATCGGGTTCCTCCAGCGTGGGGCCCCGGGCTCCGGGCCCGGAGGGGAGGTCGGGGCACCAGCATCCCAGGTCGCCCCCGGTATGCGGGGAGGCGCCCGCCCGGAACCGGAGCCCTCGCGCGTCAGAGGCACGCGTGGGTGAGGTCCCGCGACGTCCGGCCGTGGTTCTCCTGGCACTGAAAATCACGGGCCAGGACGGTACAGGGCCGCTTGGGCCTCACCTGCGATCGACTGGTGAACGGCTGGAACACCACCCTTTCCGGCAGGAAACGCGATCTTTCCGTGCCGGAGGCCCGCCCTCTCGTGACAGGATGCGATGTACCTATCGTGTGCGATCGCATACGGCCCCCATGATCTACGGACGCGCTTTTAAGGAGAAGCCCGATATGCCGGAGATCGGCTCCCTGAACGCCGGCGATCCATCCCAGATCGGCGCGTACGCGATCGTCGGGAGGCTCGGTGAGGGCGCCACGGGCACCGTCTACCTGGCGACGGCTCCGGGAGGCGAGCAGGTCGCCGTCAAGCTCCTCCACCCCGACCTCACCGGGGCCGAGCGGTTCCTCCGCAAGGTCGAGGAGCTGCGACGGGTGTCCGCTTTCTGCACCGCCCAGGTCCTCGAGACCGGCCTCATGGGCGATCGCCCGTACGTCGTCAGCGAGTACATCGACGGCCCGACCCTGCGCGAGGCCGTCGAGAGCGAGGGGCCGCTGCACGGCCCGGCGCTGTACCGGCTGGCGATCAACACCGTGACGGCCCTGGTCGCCATCCACCAGGCCGGAATCGTCCACCGTGACCTGCGGCCGGACAGCGTCCTGCTCGGCCCGGACGGGCCGCGGGTGATCGACTTCGGCATCACCGAGGCCCTCGAGTCCGGGGCCGCCAGCATCACCCGCCCGGTCGGCGTGCCCGCTCACCTGACGCCGGAGCAACTGGAGGGCACGACCGTCGGACCGGCGGCCGACATGTTCGCCTGGGGCACGACGGTGCTCTTCGCGGCTTCCGGGCGGTCGCCCTTCGAGGCGAGTTCCATCTCGGCGACCATGAATCTGATCCTGCGGAGCGACCCCGACCTCACCGTCCTGGACGACGAGCTCCGCGGCCCGGTGGCCGACTGCCTGGCCAAGGACCCCCGTGACCGGCCGAGCTCGGGCGAGATCCTGCTCAGGCTGGTCGGCCATTCGCAGATTCTCGCGACCGGCGAGCTGCCTCCCCGCACCTCGTCCTACGCCCCGTACCCCGGCGGCCCGGACCTGCACCTCGCGCCGCCCCCCGACCCCGCCACGCGCGTCACTCTGCCGCCGCCGGCCCGGCCCGGCCGGCGGCGCCCGCTGCTCCTGGGCGCCGCCGCGGTGGCCATCGCCCTGGTCTCCGGCGGGACCGTCTACGCGCTGACGTCCCGTCCGGCTCCCGTCCCGGTGGCCGGGCCGACCCCGACGCCGGTCCCGAGCCCGTCGTCGGTCGTCATCCAGGCGTCGCCGACCCCGCCGCCCAAGGACGCCGAGAAGACGAAGACCCCGGGAGGGCGGCTCACGCTCCACGAGAACCCGGCCGATCCGGTGCGGGTGGTGTCCTACTTCATCAGCGACACCGATGGGCCGACCCACAGCACGTACGCGCGCGACGCGAACGGCGGCACGTTCCGTCTGATCGCCGAGAACGCCGACTTCGGAGATCCCAGCGTCTCACCGGACGGCACGTGGGTCGCGGTGAACCCGTGGCTCAAGTTCTCCGCGTCGAGCTACGACTACATCACCTTCATCAACCGGGCCACCGGGGAGAAGTTCTCCGTCGACACCCTCAAGCAGCCGCTGCGCGGGCTGTCGAGCACGTGGAGCCCCGACAGCAGGCGCCTGCTCCTGACCGTCTACGACTTCGACGAGAAGCGGAAGGTGCAGTACCCGGCGGGGTTCGTGGTGGTGGACGTCGCCACCCGGAAGGCGACCGTCGTCATGACGGACGACGAGCGCGACGGGTACGGGAACTTCGACTGGAGCCCGGACGGCCGCTTCGTCGTCGGCGCCTACCAGCACAAGAAGCCGGCCTTCGGGCTCCGTTTCCGTTCCCTGGACGGGAAGGTCGCGCGCACGATGCCCTGGGTGGGGGCGATCCCCGGGCCCGGCGTCTTCTCCCCCTCGGGCACGCGTTTCTTCACCTACTGCCCGGAGAGCACGGGCGAGACCGGCGCCGCGTGCGTGTGGGACGCGAGAAGCGGCAACAGGACCGCCACCGTCCCGCTGTGGAAGGGCGAAGCCACGGTGGCGGGCTGGTGGGACGAGCACCACCTCATCATCGGTGACTCCCGGAAGGATCCACACAAATACGTCATCATGGACTTCCACGGCAAGGTCATCCGCACGCTGGTGGAGCTCGCCAAGAAGGACGCCTTCAAGGTTCAGTTCAGGTTCGCCCGGAGGTGAGCCCGGCGTGACGGACATCGCTCCCCTGCGCACCGGCGACCCCGCGCGCCTGGGTGCCTACGAGCTCCTCGGGCGGGTCGGCGAGGGCGGCCAGGGCTCGGTCTTCCTGGGCGTCTCCCCCTCCGGGGAGCGGGTCGCCGTCAAGTTGCTGCGCCCGGATCGGGGCGGGGCGGCGGGAACGGGCACCGCGGCGACGCGCTTCCAGCGGGAGATCGAGATCCTGCGGCGGGTGGCCCCCTTCTGCACCGCCCAGGTCGTCGAGACGGGTCTGTTCGGCACCCGGCCGTACATCGTCAGCGAGTACGTCGAGGGGCCCACGCTGCAGCAGGTCGTCGAGTCCGCGGGCCCGCTGCGGGACGCCCGGCTGCGGCGGCTCGCCGTGGGCACGATGACCGCCCTGAGCGCCATCCACCGCGCGGGGGTGGTGCACCGGGATTTCAAACCGAGTAACGTCCTGCTCAGCCGGGACGGGCCGCGGGTGATCGACTTCGGCATCGCCCGCGAGGTCGACGCCCTGGCCACCGGTTCCGGCGTGGTGGGCACGCCGCCGTACATGGCACCGGAGCAGTTCGAGGCCGCCTCGGTGGGACCGCCCGCGGACCTGTTCGCCTGGGGTTCGACCATGGTCTTCGCCGCGACCGGGAAGCCGCCGTTCGGGATGGACTCGATGCCGGCGATCGTCAACCGGATCCTGCACCGGGAGCCCGACCTCGGCGACCTCGGCGGAGACCTGCGCGACCTCGTCGTGGAGTGCCTGTCGAAGGACCCCGCGCGGCGTCCCGCCGCGAAGGACGCGCTCCTGCGCCTTCTGGGCGCGCGGGGGCGGCAGCCGGACGGCGAGCTGCTCACCGCCGGTACGGCCGTCGCCGCCGGGGCCTCCGGGGCCGCCCTCGAAAGCGCCTCCCGAACCGGTTCCGAGGTCCTCATCGAAACCCCGGGGATCGCCCCCCGAACCCGCGAGACCGCCGTCGTGACCCCCCGGCCGGGCGAGGCCGTCCCCGCGCCCGGCGGGCCGGAGAACCAGCCGGCATGGCGGCGCCGCGTGACGGCCCTGCTCACGGGAGTGGCCGCGACGGTGGTGCTGGTCTCCGGCGGGATGGTGTACGCCCTGGTCCAGGGCGGCTCCCCCGGCACGGCGAAGGTTTCGGCGTCCCCCACCCCGACCGTCGTCCGGGAGGCCGTGGACGCGCCCGCCACCCGGACGGAGAGGGTCCGGCTTCCCGAGCTGAAGACCACGCTGCACGAGGCCCCCGGCGACCCGGTGCGCGTGACCTCCTTCATCCACCTCACGGGGTCGGTCTCGTACTCCTACGCGCGGGACCCGAAGAGCGGGAAGTTCGAGTCGATCGGCCCCTACCATGAACCGGCCGTCTCCCCCGACGGGGCCTGGACGGCCGTCCTTCCCTGGATCAAGATGAACATACCGGGGCCCCACGACTCCATACGGCTGATCGAACGGGCCACCGGCCGGGAGTTCGTGGTGCGCACGGTCGCCAAGCCGCTGGCGAACTACAACCCGTTCTGGTCCTCCGACGGCAAACGGATCCTCCTGACGACGTACAAGGATTCCTCCGCAGACCAGATCGTCGGGTTCGTCGTCGTCGACGTGGCGACCGCCCGGGCGACCGCCGTCACGACCGACACGCTGATGCCCGGGACGTCCCCCTTCATGTGGGCGCCCGGCGAGTCGACCGTGGCCGTCCGCTTCCCGGACGGCTCGGGCGTCGGCCTGCGCCTGTTCGATCTCGGCGGCAAGACCGTCCGCACCATCCCCGCGGTGGGCGAGCCCAGCAGCAGGGAGAACACGTTCTCCCCGGCCGGGAAGCGGTTCGTCACGATGTGCCCGGACAAAGTGGCGACCGTGTGCGTGTGGGACACCCGGACCGCCCGGCGGCAGGCCGCGTTCCCGGCTCCGGCGGCGGCAACGCTCGTCGGCTGGTACAACGACGCCCATGTCATGCTGATCGACCGGACGAAGGACCCCCGCCGGGTCGTCGTCGTGAACCTGAAGGGCGAAGTGGTCCGGGTCCTCGCCGAGATCCCCGCCGACGAGTTCGACGGGACCGGTGAGAGCTTCATACCGCGCTTCACGAAGGACTGATCACGCCGGGCCGGGTGCCGCCGGCCGCTCGCGGGAGTCGCCCAGCCTGCCGCCGGCGGCGAAGGACCGATCCGGCTTCGGGCCGCCGCCGCAGGTCACGCCGGAGCCGCAGTCCCCTCCGCGCGGGTCGTCGCGCGGCGCTCGGCGCGGTTCCCGGCCCGGGAGCGTGTCAGGGCAGGTAGCCGGTCGCGCGGGCCGCGCTCACCGCGGCGAGGCGGGTGTGCACGCCGAGCTTGTGCATGGCGCTGCGCAGGTAGCTCTTGACGGTCTCCGCCGACACCGCCAGCCGCGCGGCGATCTCGGCGTTGCTGCAGCCGAGCGCGACGTGGGCGAGCGTGTCGACCTCGCGCGGCGTCAGCGAGGGCCGGTCGGCGACGGCCTCGCCGCGCGAGACGGCGGTGAACCGCTCGCAGGCCCGCTCCAGCCGCGCGCGCACCCCGGCGTCGCCGACCTCCGTGGCGAGGGTGCGGAGCTCGGCGAAGATCTTGCGGATCTCCTCCCACTCGCCCGCGGTGAGCGCCTCCCCCGACGACCGGCGCGTCCCGGCCTCGGCGAGGGCCGCGACGCGGCGGCGGGCCTCGTCGTCGGCGGCCAGGTCGCGCGCCAGCCGGTGCGCCCGGGCCGCCACCTCGTCGACGACCCGATCTCCCAACGGCACGGCCTGCCGCAGCCCGGCGTACAGCACCGCGCGGACCTGGCCGGAGACGAGGACCGGCGCGGCGACGATCGAGAGCAGCCCCTCGGCGCCGACGGCCCGGTCGTACTCGTGACTGATGCCCGTGTCGTTGGGGTAGTCGCGCACGGCGAGCGGCCGGCGCATGACGATCACGCGCCCGCCCAGCCCGGCTCCGGCGGCGACCTTCAGCCCGCGCAGCGCCCCGGTGCCGGTGCCGACCAGCTCGCGCAGGCACAGGTCACCGCGGGTCACCGGGCCGCCGAAGGTGACCGGCAGCCCCGTCGCGGCCCGCACGGCGGCCAGCGCGGCCCGGATGCGGGACCCGCTCCCGCCTGTCTCCGCCAGTGCCCTCGACATCGCCGCCCTTCCGCCTCCCGCCCACGCTAGTCAGCCCCCGGAGCCCCGGCAAGGCACGCGGCCGGCGGGGCGCCCGGCCGTCAACCGGCCGTCCCGCCGGGGGCCCGCAGCCCGAGTTCCTCGATCGCCCGGTCGCGCATCTCCACCTTGCGGATCTTGCCGCTGACCGTCATGGGGAACGACTCGACCACCCGGACGTAGCGGGGGATCTTGTAGTGGGCCAGGCGTCCGCGGCAGAACTCGGCGACCTCCTCCCGGGTCAGGGTGTCGCCGGGGTCGCGCAGGATGGCGCAGGCCAGGATCTCCTCACCGTACTTCTCGTCGGGCACGCCGATCACCTGGACGTCGGAGATCTTCGGGTGGGTGTAGAGGTACTCCTCGATCTCGCGCGGGTAGACGTTCTCCCCGCCGCGGATGATCATGTCCTTGATGCGGCCGACGATGGCGACGTAGCCGTCCTCGCGCATCGTGGCCAGGTCCCCGGTGTGCATCCAGCGGGCGGAGTCGATCACCTCCGCGGTCTTGCCCGGTTCGTTCCAGTAGCCGAGCATCACCGAGTACCCCCTCGTGCACAGCTCCCCCGGCTCGCCGGCCGGCACGGTGAGCCCGGTCGCCGGGTCGACGATCTTGACCTCGACGTGCGGCATCACCCTGCCGACGGTCGCGGTGCGGCGCTCCAGGTCGTCCTCGGCCCGGGTCTGGGTGGACACCGGGGAGGTCTCGGTCATGCCGTAGCAGATGGCGACCTCGGCCATGTTCATCTCGGAGATCACCCGCTTCATGACCTCCACCGGGCACGGGGAGCCCGCCATGATGCCGGTGCGCAGGCTGCCCAGGTCGTACTCCGCGAAATCCGGCAGGCCGAGCTCGGCGATGAACATGGTCGGCACCCCGTACAGGGCGGTGGCCCGCTCCCCGGAGACGGCCCGCAGCGTCGCGGCCGGGTCGAAGGCGGGCCCCGGGATGACGATGCACGCGCCGTGGCTGGTGGCGCCGAGGTTGCCCATCACCATGCCGAAGCAGTGGTAGAACGGCACCGGCAGGCAGATCCGGTCGTGTTCGGTGATCCCGAGCAGCTCGGTGACGAAGTAGCCGTTGTTGAGGATGTTGTGGTGCGACAGCGTCGCGCCCTTGGGGAAGCCGGTCGTGCCGGAGGTGTACTGGATGTTGATCGGGTCGTCGCAGGACAGCTCGGCGGCGCGGCGGGCCAGCGCCTCCGGTCCCCGGGCCGCGGCCCCCCGGACGAACCGGTCCCAGCCGGGGTCGCCGATGTAGACGACGGCGCGCAGCGCCGGGCAGCGCTCCCGGACGGCCTCGACCATCTCGCGGTAGTCGCTGGACTTGTGGCGCGGCGCGGACACCAGCACGCTGACGCCCGACTGGTTGAGCACGTACTCCAGCTCGTGGGTGCGGTAGGCGGGGTTGACGTTCACCATGATCGCGCCGATCTTGGCGGTCGCGTACTGCACCAGCACCCACTCCGGGCAGTTGGGCGCCCAGATGCCGACCCGGTCGCCCTTGGCCACCCCGAGCGCCAGCAGCGCCCGCGCCACCTCGTCGACGTCCCGCCCGAGCTGCGCGTAGGTCCAGCGCCTGCCGCTCGGGCAGTCGACCAGCGCCTCACGGTCGGCGAAGGCGGTCACCGTCCGGTCGAGGTTCGCCCCGATGGTGTCACCCAGCAGCGGGCGCTCCGAGGTTCCGCCGGCATAGGACGTCGTCATCTCTGCCTCCCTGCTCAGACCTCCATCGTCCGACCTGTGAGCTGGATCTCACCACCCCCGAACGGGGGTGGTGAGAGATTCCGTGACCGGGCGCGAACCAGGTGCGTGCCGGGGGCGTCGTAGCCGGTGTGATCCGCATGCCGCTCGCCGCCGCCCTGGCGTTCGCCGCCGTCCTGCCCCTCGCCGGTTGCACCGGGGGCGCGCCCCCGGCCGGGCCGCCCGCCACACCGTCCGCCGCGTCATCGGGCACGCCGGGGCCGGGGGACGCCGTGATCCGCTTCCTGAGGTGCGGTCCCGAGACGTGCGGTGGCGGCGACCGGCTGAGCGTCGCCGGTGACGGCAGGGCCGTCACGCTGCGGGACGGCGAGCTGGTGGCCCTCGCGCTGCCCGTGTCCGAGGTGGAGGACATGCGGGCCCGCCTGGTGAAGTCCCTGGCCGTGCGGCCGGGGACACTCGACCGCACGGGAGGGGCCACCGACCAGCCGTTCACCGTCATCACCGCGGTGGCGTCCGACGGGCGGGTCCACGAGACCCGGCTGCAGGGCGGGCCGCTGGTCGAGGACGAGTGGTTCGTCGCCGAGGCGGAGCGCCTGACGACCCTGACCCGGCGGGTTCTCACCTCCGGCGCAGTGGACCGCACCGCGCCGATCGAGGTGGTGGCGCACCGGGACGAGAACACCGATCCCGTACGGCGTGCGACCTGGCCCACCGGTGTCCCCGCACCGGCCCTGTCCTCCGGGCCCCATGGCCTCACCAGGCGGGAGTACCGGGGCCGGGAGGCGGCCGCGGTGCGCGCCTCGCTGGGCGCGGCCGGGGACGACGTGGCGGTACGGGTGGGCGGGGAGACGCTGATCGCCTCGTGGCAGGCGGTGCTCCCCTAGGTTCCGCCGCTACGCCGACCGCCCGATGGGCTCGCCGCGTGAGCCGGAGGTGCTCGTCCACATGGCCCACGCCTGTCCGACCACGAGATCGCCAAGGCGTTGCTCATCGGCGAACCCACCGTGAAGACGCACATCGACCGGATCTTCGCCAAGGCCGGCCGCGATCGCGGTCAGGCCCGCGAGGCCGTCATCCTCACCCTGGTCGAACACCTCGGAGGCGAGGAGCACGCACTGTCCCACGCCACAGCGTTTGTCCTGGTCAACGGTGATTTCCATGACTCCTCCCGGGTGTCAGTCGTGAAGGGAGGCGCCGCCGTCGATCGACCAGGTCTGGCCGTTGACCCACTCGGCGTCGTCGGACAGGAGGAACGCCACCGCGGACGCCAGGTCGGCGGGCCGGCCGAGGCGGGTGCTGCGGGTACCGGCCAGCCCGGCGGCCTTGAACTCCTCGCTCATCTGGGCCTGCCCGGTCTCGCTGAGGACCATGCCGGGGGACACGCCGTTGCAGCGGATGCCCTCCTTGCCCCAGCGGGAGGCGATGTGCCGGGTGAGAGCGTTCACTCCGGCCTTGGACGCGGCGTAGGCGGGGCGCAGCGGCTCGCCGACGAAGGCGGCGCCGGAGGAGGTGTTGACGATGGCGCCGCCGCCGTTGGCGAGCAGGAGCGGGATCGCGGCGCGGCAGGTGTGGGCGTAGCCGATGAGGTTGACCTCCAGCGTGCGCCGCCAGACCTCCACGTCCATCTGCGACAGGTTGGCGTCGCGGCCGATGGTGTCGAGCGACAGGTCCGCGCCCACGTTGAACAGCCCGTCCACCCCGCCGAACTCGGTCACCGCCCGCTCGAACAGCGCCTTCACCGAGTCCTCGTCGGCCAGGTCGAACGCGGCCGCCGCCGCCGCACCGCCGGCGTCAGCGATCCTCTCGGCGGTCGTCCGGGCCCCGGCGGCGTTGACGTCGCCGATCAGGACGCGGCAGCCTTCCTCGGCCAGGCGTTCGGCGGTGGCCGCGCCGATGCCGGTGGCGCCGCCGCAGACGACGATCCTCTTGCCGTGCAGTCCTCGCATCATGTGGTCCATTCGTCGGAGACGGCGGCCGTCCACAGGCCGACCAGGGCGTCGATGAGGCCGGTCGCGGTGGCCGCCCAGGTGGTGGGGGCGGCCGGTCCGCCCTCGTTCAGGGCGCGCTCCCGCTCGGCCAGCGCGTGCACCAGGAGCAGGCGGCTCATGTCGGCGCGCTCCCGGCGTACCGCCGCGGGCACGTCGGGCAGCAGGCGGAGCATGCCGACGAGGCTGGCGCGCATGGACGGCGTGGCCGCGGACTCCTCGATGACGATCTGCCGCATGGCCGGCACGGTGTTGATCTGCGCCATGCACTGGGCCCGCCGGCTCGGCACGCCGAGCGCGTCGAGGTGGTCCGTGGCCGGCCGTACCAGGCAGGAGATCCAGTCGCGCAGGTCGCCGGAGTCGCCGATCTCGGCCAGCAGCCGCAGCCGCCGTTCCTCCAGGTCCGCCGTGTAGCGGCGGACGATCGCCCGCACCAGGTCGGCCTTGGTGCCGAAGTGGTAGCCGACGGCGAAGTGGTTGGCCTGCCCGGCCGCCTCGCTGATCTGCCGGTTGGAGACCTCGCCGACGCCGTGCTCGGCGAACAGCCGCTCGGCGGCGTCGAGGATGGCCTCGCGGGTCTCCTGGGCCCGCGCCGCCTTGCCTGCCGCGCTCACCACCGGACCGGCACCTGTTGCAGCCCGCCGACCACGAGCCCCTCCCGGCGCCGTAGCTCGTCGGCCGGTATGGCCAGCTCGAGCGAGGGAAGCCGCTCCAGCAGCACCTTCAGCACGGTCTGCAGTTCGGTGCGGGCCAGCGCCTGGCCCAGGCAGGAGTGCGGGCCGGCGCCGAAGGCCACGTGCGGGTTGGGCGAGCGGTCCAGGCGCATCCGGTCCGCACCGTCGAACTGCCGCTCGTCGCGGTTGGCGGCGGCCATGCTGCAGATCACCGTGGTGCCCTTCGGCAGCGTCTCGCCCGCGACCTCGACCTCTTCGCTGAGGTAGCGCGGCATGCCGAAGCCGGGGTTGGCGTCGAAGCGCAGGACCTCCTCCACCGCCGGGCGGATCAGCGCGCGGTCGGCCAGCAGCGCCTGCCACCGGGCGCGGTCGGCCAGCAGCATCGCGGCCATCTTGCCGATCATGTTCGCGGTGGTCTCGTGCCCGGCCACCAGCAGTGCCTTGGCCGTGCCCAGCATGAGCTGCTCGGTGAGCCGCCCCTCCAGGCCCTCGACCATCGACAGCAGCTCGCTGATCAGGTCCTGGCCGGGTTCGGCCCGCTTGGCCTCCACCAGCGCCACGAGGTAGGCGTCGAAGTCGGCCTGGGCCGCGTCGATCTCCTCCTGGGTGAACCTGGTCATGCTGAGCATGGTGTCGGACCAGTACGCGAACCTGTCGCGGTCGGAGTCGGGCACGCCCAGCAGGTCGCAGATGGCCCAGACCGGGAGCGGGAAGCCGACGGCGCCCACCAGGTCGGCGGGCGCGCCCTCGCCGACCATCCGCTCGACCAGGTGCTCGGCCATCGCCTCGATCCTGGGCTGCATCGCGATGACCCGCTTGGCGGTGAACGCCTTGCCCACCAGCTGGCGCCAGGCGCGGTGCTCGTCGCCGCTCATGCTGCTGCCGCCGCTGCCGAACACCCCGCCCGACTCGTTGGCGGTCACGCGGGCGGCGTCCGGCGCGTCGAGCTGGCGGGTGAAGCGCGGGTCCGACAGGACCTGCTTGACGTCGGCGTACCGGGTGAGCAGCAGCGCGGTGTCGCCGCTGGCCAGCCGGATCGGCGCGATGGGGCAGCCGTCGCGCAGCTCTGCCCACTCTGACGGCGGCTCGAGCGCACTGGGGTTGGGGAACGGGTACTGCGGCGCGGTGCCGGACACGTGGCCTCCCGAAATGTGGATAGGCACATTTAAGTCATCATGCTTAATTAAGTCAATCGACTTGAACAGCGAAATGCGCCGACCGGCCGTTGCCGGGACCGTCTGCGTGGCCGTAACGAAATCGAGGTCGATCGTCCCGGCCCGCATGCGCAGCAGGACGCCGCCGCGTTCATCCCCGATCCGCCCCCGCGGGGCCTCGGCGGCCGGAGGAACACCCCTCGCCCCACGGGTGGACTCGGTGGCGCCACGGTCAGGTCGGCGGCGGGCCCGGCCGACGGTGGCGGGCCCGGCCGGCGGTGGCGGGTCCGGCCGGCGGCCCCGGGCGGCAGGAATAATCCCACCGCCCCCACGTTATGAGGGTTGAACTTTCAACGATATGGAGGATGGTGAGCGCGATGCAGTTCGGTATCTTCACCGTCGGCGACGTCACGACCGACCCCACCACGGGCAGGACGCCGAGCGAGCACGAGCGGATCAAGGCGATGGTCACCATCGCGCTCAAGGCCGAGGAGGTCGGCCTGGACGTGTTCGCGACCGGCGAGCACCACAACCCGCCCTTCGTGCCGTCGTCGCCGACGACCATGCTCGGCTACATCGCCGCCCGGACCGAGCGGCTCATCCTCTCCACGTCCACGACGCTGATCACCACGAACGACCCGGTCAAGATCGCCGAGGACTTCGCGATGCTCCAGCACCTGGCCGACGGGCGCGTCGACCTGATGATGGGCCGCGGCAACACCGGGCCGGTCTACCCGTGGTTCGGCCAGGACATCCGGAACGGCATCCCGCTGGCCATCGAGAACTACGCCCTGCTGCACAAGCTGTGGCGCGAGGACGTCGTCGACTGGCAGGGCCGCTTCCGCACGCCCCTGCAGTCGTTCACCTCGACGCCCCGGCCGCTGGACGGGGTCCCGCCGTTCGTCTGGCACGGCTCGATCCGCAGCCCGGAGATCGCCGAGCAGGCCGCTTACTACGGCGACGGGTTCTTCGCCAACAACATCTTCTGGCCCAAGGAGCACTTCATCCGCCTGATCAACCTCTACCGGGAGCGCTTCGCCCACTACGGGCACGGCACCCCGGAGCAGGCCATCGTCGGGCTCGGCGGCCAGGTGTTCATGCGCAAGAACTCCCAGGACGCGGTGCGCGAGTTCCGCCCCTACTTCGACAACGCTCCCGTCTACGGCCACGGCCCGTCGCTGGAGCAGTTCACGGCCGAGACCCCGCTGACCGTGGGCAGCCCGCAGGAGGTCATCGACAGGACGCTGAAGTTCCGGGAGTACTTCGGCGACTACCAGCGCCAGCTGTTCCTGATGGACCACGCCGGCCTGCCGTTGAAGACCGTGCTGGAGCAGCTCGACATCCTCGGCGAGGAGGTCGTGCCCGTCCTGCGCAGGGAGTTCGCCATCGGCCGGCCCGCCGGGGTGCCCGACGCCCCCACGCACGCGTCCCTGGTCGCCCGGCGCGACGCCGGGGCCGCGACCGGCGAGGAGCCGTCCGTCCCCGCCGGTTCCCAGGCCTGACCGGCCCCCGTCCCGCCCCGGAAGCGGCTCCGGTTCCGGGGCCGGTCCCGGAACCGCCACCCACCACCCGCCGCCGGCGGCCCGCATCCGCCCCCGGGCCCCGCACACACCCCTGGAGGAATTCGATGAAGCCCCTGAAGCTCGCGGTCGTCTCGGCGGGCCTCAGCCAGCCGTCGTCGACGCGCCTGCTGGGCGACCGGCTGGCCGAGGCGACCGAGCGGCTCCTGGCCGGCCGGGACCGCCCGGTCGAGGTCCGCGTGGTCGAACTGCGCGGCCTGGCCGTCGACATCGCGAACAACCTGGTGACCGGCTTCCCCGGCGCCACGCTGCGTGAGGCGATCGAGGCCGTCACGGAGGCGGACGGCGTCATCGCGGTGACCCCGATCTTCACCGCCTCCTACAGCGGCCTGTTCAAATCGTTCTTCGACGTGATCGGGAACACCGCGCTGGCCGGCAAGCCCGTGCTGATCGCGGCGACCGGCGGCACGGCGCGGCACTCCCTGGCCCTGGAGCACGCCCTGCGCCCGCTCTTCTCCTACCTGCGCGCGCTGGTGGTGCCCACCGCCGTCTACGCCGCGTCCGAGGACTGGGGCACGGGCGGCGACGCCCGCACCGACGGCCTCGCCACCCGCGTCACCCGCGCGGCCGGGGAACTGGCCGACCTGATGGCCGGCCGCCCGGCCGCGCCCGAGCCGGTCGAGACCGTCATCCCGTTCGAGCAGCAGCTCGCGGCGCTGCGGCCCTGACCCCGGGCCGCGCGCCGCGGCCCGGCCACGATCACCCCGGTGCGCCGATCGACGCATGAGCCCGTATGCGCGTGCGCGTCCGGACCCGGCTGCTCCCGGGAGGGCGGGCCGTGATCACCCGGCGGCGGCCCCGCGGGCTGCGGCGACGAAGCTCCTGATGAGCCCGGCGTCCTTGACCCCGGGTGCGGTCTCCACGCCGCTCGACACGTCGACCCCCCACGGCCGGGCGGCGGCGACGGCCTCGGCCACGTTCGACGGGGCCAGGCCACCGGCCAGCATCCAGCGGCCCGCCGGGCGCCCGCGCACCGCCGCCCAGTCCCAGGGCTCCCCGGAGCCGGGCCTGGGCGCGTCGACGATGAGCATGTCCTCGTCGAAGGCGCCGCAGCGCAGGTCTCCGGACGCGGCCCCGGCCCGCACCAGTGTGACGCCGAGATCCTTCAGCGCCGTGAAATCCTCGTGCGGGTGGTCGCCGTGGAGCTGGACGGCGCGCACCCCGGCCTCCAGGGTGGCCGCCCGGACCTCGTCCGTGGTCTCGCCGGCGAAGACGGCCACGGTCAGCACGTGCGGGGGCACCGCCGCGGCCAGCTCGCGCGCCCGCGCGGGGGTCACCCGCCGCGGACTCCCGGTGAGGACGAAACCGATGGCGTCCGCGCCCGCCTCCACGGCGGCCGCCACATGCTCGGGCTCGCGCAGCCCGCAGATCTTCACGTACACCCTGTGCAGACTAGCGCCGAGGGCCTCCCCGGACGAGGTCGAGCAGGCCCGGAACCGGGCCGAGGGGGCCGGGACCGGCCCCGGGCCACCCGCCCGGCCCGATGTTCCGGGCAGGCGGGGCGTGAAGCGGGCGCCGTACCGTCTACGCTGGCCTTTGACGAGGTACGGGAGGTATGTTGCGATTCCCGCGTCGGTCCGAGAACGGGTAAATCTGATGACGGTCGAGGATCCGTTGGCGGACGGGCTGACGGAGGCGTTCCTCCGGCAGCACCGCCGCTACACGAGCCACCAGGTGGCCGCGATGGCGGGCGTGCCGGTCTACCGCGCCCGGCGGTTCTGGCGTGCCCTGGGCTTCCCCAACGTCGCCGACGACGCGGTGGAGTTCACCGACGCCGACATCGACGCGCTCAGAACCCTGGTCGGACTGGTCCGGGACGGCACGTACGACGAGGAGCGGGTGCTTCTGATGACCCGGTCGCTGGGCAGGGCCACCGCCCGGCTGGCCGAGTCGCAGGCCGAGCTGGGCGCCGAGAGCCTCGACCAGGCCGGGGTCCCGCTCCAGGAGCGCGCCGCCGCCTGGCGCACGCGGGCCGACCGGGTGGTGCCGGATCTCGAACGCCTGCTGGTCTACGCCTGGCGGCGCCAGCTGGCCTCGGCCGCGGGCCGCATCGTGGACCAGGAGATCAGCACCGTGCGGCTGGCCGTGGGCTTCGCCGACCTGGTCGGGTTCACCCGGTTGAGCCGCCAGATCACCGAATCGGAGCTGGCCCGCCTCGTCGAGCGCTTCGAGAGCCGGTCCGCCGACGTCGTCACCTCGTCGGGGGGACGGGTGGTGAAGACGCTCGGCGACTCGGTGCTGTTCGTCACCGACACCGCCGCCACGGCGGCCGACATCGCCCTGCGGCTGGTGGAGATCCACGCCAGGGCCAAGACCATGCCCGCGCTGCGGGTGGGCCTGGCGATCGGCCAGGTGATCGGCCGCATGGGCGACGTGTTCGGCACCACGGTCAACCTGGCCAGCAGGCTCACCGCGCTCGCGCCGGCCGACGCCGTGCTCGCCGATCCCGCGATGGCGGAGGAGTTGAAGGGCGACGCCGCGTTCGCGCTTCGCCCGGTGGACCGTCTCACCGTGCGGGGGCTGGGCGAGCTGGTCCCGTTCGTCATCACCCGGGGGTGATCCCCGGGCACCCGGCGCCCGCGCGGCCTCACGGCCCGGCTCTCGGGGACGGGTCCGGGTCCGGGGACGGGTCCGGGAGGTGCGCGCCGCCCGGCGGACGCGGCCGTGAACGCGGAAAGAGGCCGCCTCACGGCCACCCCCGCCGTCACCCGGGAGGGGGCCGCGAGGCGGCCGTACGGGCCCGTCCTCAGGGAGCGGCGAGACGCCGCTCCAGCGCCTCGATCTCCTCGGCGCCCCGGTGCACCCGGAACGTGGTGTGGTACGTCCTGGACTCGCCGGGCCCCAGCCAGATCATGCTGCCGTCCTCACGGGCCGCCGCGTCGCCCGCCACATGGTGCGTCGACGGTTCCAGACCGACGGCGTAGTTCCCGGAGCGCAGGTTCATCCACTGGAAGAAGCACGGGAACTCGTCGGCCCGCCACATGACGCTGACCGCCGTTCCCAGCCGGTCGTTGACGATCGCCGCCCCGGTCAGCCCGTCCTCGCCGACGGCGAGGGCGTGCTCGTACACCTGCTCCACGAAGCCCGGCAGCGGAGGCGGCATCACCCGGTTGTCCACGCCCTGCTCGGCGACGCTCTCGGTCTGCCACAGCGTCTTCACGACCGGCGCGAGGAACCGGGCGCCCTCGTCGAGCAGCGGCCAGCCGAGGTTGATGTGGTACAGGAACATGTGCGGGGTGGGATCGAACCCGGCGTTGACCACGGTGTCGACCAGGCGGATCTCGTCACCGCCGAGGTCGGCCTCGATCCGCCGGGTCAGCCGGAGATGCTCACCGAAGATCGTGGCCTGGCGGACCTCGCCCTCGGCCCAGAGCACGCAGCGGTCGCCGTCCCACCGCTCGCCGTACCCGGTCAGCCGGGCGGGGATGTTGCCGGCCCGGCCGTGCAGGCCGTGCCAGGTCTTCTGCTTCGGCGGGTACCGGTAGGACTCCGCGTCCACCTCCCCGCCGAACAGCGTGTGGTCCAGGCCCGCGGTGACGATCAGGCCGGAGAAGGAGCGCAGCCACGAGAGCCCGTCCTCGTCGGCGTGCTCGTGCAGCCCGGGGTGGCGGAAGCCGGTCGCGGACCGCCAGCCGAAGGCCCGGCCGCCGTGCTCGGCCGCGCCGATGTCCATGCAGCGGTCGACGAGCACGTCGAACGCCAGGCCGCTGCCGGTGCGGAACTCCAGGGTCCGGATGCCCCGTTCGACCCCGTCGTCCAGCGTGACGAGCCGCACCCCTCCGGCGGCGCTCAGGTCGCCCGCCCGCGCGGCGAGATCCTGCCTGCCCAGGTCCTGTCCGTGCATCCTCATGCCATCACCCATCCTCCGTTGACCTCGATCGTCTGGCCGGTGACGAACGACGCGTCGGGCCCGGTGAGGAAGGACACGACCGCCGCCAGCTCCTCTCCCCGGCCGCGCCGCTTCAGCGACTGCCGCTCCAGCACGAAGCGGTCGTACTCCTCCGGATCCGGGTGGATCTTCTCCGCGTCCGTCGGGAAGGCTCCCGGGGAGACGCAGTTGACCCGGATCTCGTGCGGCCCGAGCTCCCGGGCCAGCGCTCTGGTGAGCGCGGCGGCGGCGCCCTTCGTCGAGACGTAGGCCGCGAGGTCGGACCAGCCGCCGTGCATGGTGATCGACGCGATGTTCACGATCGCCCCTCCCCCGGCCGGGATCATCTGGGCGGTCGCGAGCTGCGCGGCGATCCAGTACGCCCGCTGGTTGACCGCGACGACGTCGTCGTACTCCGCGAGCGGGACGTCGGGGAACGGGCGGCTGGGGTAGACGGCCGCGTTGTTCACCAGGATCCGCACCGGGCCGAGCCGCTCCGCCGTCCGGGCGAACGCGTCCTCGATGGCGGCGGCGTCGCGCAGGTCCGCCACGAGGGGAAGGGCCGTGCCGCCCTGTTTCTCCACCAGCCGCGCGGTCTCCTCGACCTGGGCGGCGGTGATGTCGAGCACGGCCACGGCGTGGCCGTCCGACGCGAGCCTGAGGGCGATCGCCCGGCCGAGGGCGCCCCCGGCTCCGGTGACGAGTGCCGTCGTCATATCTCGCCTCCCACATTCCGACATTTATCACTCATGTTCTTCAACCCACCAAAACCCGCGGGGGCACCCCGGTCACCGGGGAACCGCGGCGTGCCGCGCGGCGCGCCAGAGGGCGTCGAGCCGGTCGAGCAGGGCGGGGTGCGGGGTTCCCTCGGCGAGCCCGTCCCGCAGCGCGGCCGACGCGCCGGCCTGGAAACCGATGTAGCCGGGGAACCGGGGCCGCACCCAGGCGGCCTCGAGCGTGGGCAGGGTGTCCCGGTAGAAGTCGCCGAAGCGGGCGTTCACCGCGTCGTCGGCCCACGCGGCGAGGGCGGCGGGCTGGCCGTCCTCGGCCGGGAAGAGCTCCGCCTGGACCGGCTCGGACAGCAACCTGCGCAGGTGCGCCCGGACCGCGTCCCGGTCGGCGGGGTCCGTCACGCGGGCCGACACGGCGAGACCCGTGCCGCCGAGCACGCTGCCGGGCCGCCCGCCGGGCCGCCAGCCGGGCGCCCCGGAGGCCGCCAGCCGGTGGTGGCCGTCCCGCTCGCGATGGTACGAGGCGTACCCGTAGACGAGGGGGCAGTAGGCGGGCCCCCCGTCTCCGGCCATCGCCGAGAGCACGCCGATGGGGTTGCGCCGTGACACCTCCGCGTCGGCCAGCGCGGCGAGCCGCCCGATCAGGTCGAGGACGGCCAGGCCGGTGGCGCGGGGCACGAACTCCTCGTCCCCGGCCCCCGGTTCCGCGCCGGCGGCGACGGCGACGGCGCAGAACATGAGGAAGGCGTGCGGCCCGCCGAGGCAGAGCGCCACCGGCGCCGAACGCGCCAGGCCGACGACCTCCTCCCAGGTCGCGGGGGGCTCGCCGGGCAGCAGGTCGGGCCGGGAGACCGCCACCTGGGTGGCCGCGTCGAGCGGCAGCGCCCAGGTCCGGCCGCCGAGGGTGTAGCTCTCGAAGGACGGACCGGCCGTACCGGCCCGCCAGGCGGCGAGCTCGTCGCCGCCGAACAGCTCGTCCATGGCCACCAGGGCACCGGAGTCGACGGCGGCGCCCAGCCCGGGGTGGTCGACGATCAGCAGGTCGTGGCTCTCCGCGAGCCGGGCGATCGGCTCGGCCTCGAACCCCTCCAGGGACTGGCGCTCCCAGCGCAGCGCGGGGGCGAGGGCCCCGTAGCGGTGCGGCCCCGCCTCGTCGAGGCGGGCCAGCCGGAGCAGCGGCGCGTAGCCGCGCGGGTGGTCCCAGGTGAGACCGAGCAGCCCGGCCGCCGTCACCCCTCCTCCACGGCTATCACGCCGGTCTCGACCAGGGCGTCCAGCCGGTCGGCGGGCAGGCCGAGCTCGGCGAGGATCTCCCGGGTGTGCTGCCCGGCCAGCGGCGCGCCGCGCCGCACCTCGGGCGGGGTCGCGCTGAAGCCGTACGGGAAGCCCGGGGTGGTCACCCGCCCCTCCGTCGGATGCTCGTAGGTGACGAAGGACCCGTTGTGCCGCACCTGCGGATCGTCCACGACGTCGGCGTACGAGTGGACCGGACCGGCCCAGATGCCGTGCGCGGTGAACAGTTCCAGCCACTCGGCGGCCGTGCGCCGGAGCAGCCGCTCCCGGACGACGGCGGTGATCTCGTCCCGGCGCGTGTGGCCGTCGACGTCGGTGTCGAGGCCGGCCAGTTCCGGCGCGTCGAGCACGGCGGCCAGCTCGGGCAGCGGCGGCATCGCCAGCGCGAGGTAGCCGTCGGCGGTCGCGAACACGCCGTACGGGGCGCGGATGTAGGTGTGCCCGTGCGGCTCCGCGCCGCGGCGCTGCGGCACGCCGCCCACGGTGAAGATCGACAGTTCCTGCATCTGCACGGCGATGGCGGCGTCCAGCATGTTGACCGTCACCCGCTGTCCCTCGCCGGTCCGCTCCCGGTGGAGCAGCGCGGCGAGCGCGCCCTCGAAGGCGCTGTAGGCGGTGATCGCGTCGATGGCGTAGGTGCCGGAGGGCAGCGGGGCGTCGGACTCCCGCCCGGTGCTGAACATGGCTCCGCTCATCGCCTGCAGCAGCAGGTCCTGACCCGGCCGGGTGGCGTAGGGACCGGACTCGCCGTACCCCGACATCGACACGTAGACGATGCGCGGGTTGATCTCGCGGATCGACTCGTAGTCCATGCCGAGCCGCTCGGCCACACCGGGCCGGTAGTTCTGCAGGAAGACGTCGGCGGTGCGGGCGAGGTCACGGACGATCTCGCGGCCCTCCTCCGTCTTGAGGTTCACCGCGAGGCTGCGCTTGTTCCGGTTCAGCGAGAGGAAGGACGCGTTCACGCGCTTGCCCGTGGCCCCGCCGGCCGGGGCGTGGCGCTGCCACTCGCCGGTCACCGGTTCGACCTTGACCACGTCGGCCCCCAGGTCGCCCAGGCGCATCGCGGCGAGCGGCCCGGCCATCGCGATCGACAGGTCGATCACGCGGTAGCCGTCCAGGATTCCCATGGTTCTCTCCCCCTCAGCGACCGGTGAACCGGGGTTCGCGCCGCTGCGCGAACGCCTCCCGCCCCTCGGCGGCGTCCTGTGTCGCGAAACAGATGGTCTGCAGGTCACGCTCGTACTGGATGGCCTGGTCGAGAGGCATCGAGTAGGTCGCGTGCAGGTTGGCCTTGGCGGTCTGCGCCGCGATCGGCGCCCGGGCCGCGATGCGGCCGGCCAGCTCCCGCGCGGCCGGCAGCAGTTCCTCCGGCTCGACGACCCGGCTGACCAGCCCCCAGGCGAGCGCCTGCCGCGCGTCGATCGGGTCGCCGGTGAGCAGCATGAGCGCCGCGTTGCTCGGCCCGGCGCTGTGCGCGAGCAGGGCGGACTGCCCCGTCCCGCCGATCCACCCGAGTTTGATCTCGGGCGCGGCGAAGGTCGCGCCGGTCGCGGCCAGCCGGATGTCGCAGGACATGGCCAGCTCCAGGCCGCCTCCGTAGGCGTAGCCGTTCACCGCCGCGATCACCGGCTTGCGGATGGAGCGCACGCTGTCGCCGTAGTCGCGGCGGTTGCGGAACTTCCAGGGGGTGTCGTATCCGTCGAGTTCACGGATGTCGCTGCCCACGCAGAAGGACCGCTCCCCGGCACCGGTCAGCACGACCACCCGGATGGCCGGGTCCTCGTTCACCGCGTCCGCGTGGTCGCGCAGGGCGTCGGCCATCTCCGGGGTGAGGGCGTTCAGCTTGGCCGGCCGGTTCAGGGTCAGGACGGCGACCGGGCCGTCGACGTCGAGCACGACGCCCGTCGGTTCGCTCATGGAGTGGTGTCACCTCATTTCATTGGATATCGATCCGGGTGCGGGCACGCGTCTGCCCGCCGCCGGGGCGTGGGGCACGCCCCGGCGTCGATTCGTCACGGGGTAGGGGATGGGGGATGTACGGGTGGGGGGCGCGGCCCCGCCGCGGCTCTCAGCCGCCGCAGCAGAGCCGGATGTGCTGTTCGGCGTCGGACCGCGCGACCTCGACCACGTCGCGCATCGCCTCCTCCGCCTTGCGGTGGTGGCGGCGGCGGATGGCCACCGCCACCCTCTCGTGGTTGGGAAGCGTCTCCTTGTTGTGGGCGACCGCCCGGGTGTGCACCTGCCGTACCGAGCGCAGGGCGATGCTGATCATCTCGTAGATGTAGAGGAGCAGGTCGTTGCCGCTCGCCGCGAACACCGCCCGGTGGAAACCGAGGTCGGCCTCGATGAAGGCGTCGGGGTCGTCGGCGGTCGCGTAGAGCGCGGCCAGGGCCTCGTCGATCCTGCGGACGCCCTCGGCGTCCGCCCGCTCGGCGGCGACCCGGGCCGCGCCGGGTTCCAGCGCGACCCGCAGATCCGCCAGCACCCGGACGTCCCGCGGCTGGGGAGCGGGAACGAACCGCCAGCTCAGCACGTCGGGATCGAGAAGGTTCCAGGAGTCCCGCGGCCGTACCCGGGTGCCGGCGCTGGTCCGGCTCTGCAGCAGCCCTTTGCCCGCGAGCACCTTGACCCCCTCGCGGACCGCGGACCGCCCGACGCCGAGTTCGGCGACGAGTTGTTCCTCGGTCGGGAGCGGGTTGCCGGGATCGAGCTCACCGCTCACGATCTGCCGGCCGAGCGTGTGCACCACGTGGGCGTGACGGGGGCCTTCCGGGTACGGGCGAGTGACCACGAGGTCTCCTCAGATCCTGATCGAGGGCCCGGCGCCGGGAGGGGGCGCCGGGCGGTGGAGGGTGACGTTCCTCATGAGATCAGACGCCGACCTCGATCATCCGGGCATCGACGAACTCCTTGGCCGCCGGGGCCTCGTCCTCGGTCACGTGTTCGATGATCACTGTCATGTTGGGGTGCCGGGCGGCCAGCAGCTCGAAGAACAGGGGGTAGTTCAGCGCCCCCTGGCCGGGCCCGTGCAGTTCCATGGCGCCGACGCCGCGGAAGGAGAGGTACTCCGCCGCGCCGGTCTCCGCGTGCTTCTCGCCCGTGTCGGCGGCGCGGGCGACGTCCTTGGCGTGCGCGATGCGGATCTTGTCGCCGAGGTCGGCGAACATCCGGCGCATGACGCCGTCCATGTCGTCGATGTTGTGGTCCTCGTAGTAGTTGGTGGGGTCCATCACGAGGCCGAGGTGCGGGCTGTCGATGTCGCGGAACAGCCGCAGCGTGGCGTCGATGGAACCGATCACGTTGTTGACGTAGGTCTCCACGCAGAAGACCGCGTCGTGCTCCCGGGCCACCTCGACCAGCTCGCCGACCATGTCGAGGCACTCGGCGTAGCCCGCCTCGGTGGTGTTCCGCGGGTGCGGGGCCCAGTCGCTCTCCGTGTTGAAGGTGCCGGTCTCGCTGATCACGTACGGCGTGCCGAGGTTGCGGCCGTTGCGGATCAGCGCCTTGAGCCGCTCGTTGCGCCGCTTCCGCTCCGCCGGGTCGGGGTGGACGATGTTGGTGTAGCCGGAGACGCTCACGATGGGCAGGTCGTGCCGCCGGTAGGTGTCGCGGATCTCCGCGCACTGCCGCTCGCTCAGCCCGCCCTCCGCGTACGTGGGGTCGGCGAAGTCGAGGTCGAACTGCACGGCGTTGAAGCCGTGCGCGCGGATCCGCCGCGCGGCCTCCGCCAGATCGTGCTGGTAGATGCCGGAGAAGATGCCGACCTGGAGCACTGTGGACCTCCTTGGTGGGGGGTGGGACGGTTCGGGATCAGAGGAATTCGGCGACCGGCACCGCGCGGCGCTCGGCGACCGAGCGGTACGCCGCCTCGACCAGCGCCATGGTGCGCAGGTTGTCCCGGGCGTCGAGCACGGGGCGCTCCCCTCGCGCGACGGCGTGCTGGAGCTGTTCCATCACACCGGCGAAGGCGTCGGGGAACCAGCGCGTGGACCAGGAGGGCTCGACCCAGTTCCCGCCGGTGTTCTTGCTGCTGTAGCGCAACGTGCTCGGTGAGCCGTCCGGGTAGTCGGGCCAGCCGATCGTGCCCTGGGCCAGCCCTTCGGTGCCCTCGACCCGCCAGCCGATCCCGGCGTCGCAGTCGACGCCCTGGTCGATGGGGCCCGTCCAGACGTCGTCGAGGCTCACCGCGAGCGCGCCGTTCTCGAACCGGATGGTCGAGACGACCACGCCGTCCGTGTGCGCGAAGGTGGTGCGCGGGTCCGTCCGGGCCGCGGTGTAGACGTCGACGGGCTCGCCGAGCAGGAAGCGCAGCACGTCCAGGTGGTGGATGCTCATGTTGAGCAGGGTCAGCCGGCCGTAGTCGGCGAGGAACGCCTGCCAGTGGGGCACCGCGCGCATGTCGATCGTCGCCGTGACGATCTCGCCCAGCTCTCCCCGGTCGATGAGCTGCTTCAGCACCCGCATCGACTGGTCGTAGCGCATGTTCTGGTTGATCGAGAGGGTCTTTCCCGCCGCCTCGGCCTCCTCGACGAGGGCCCGGGCGTCCTGCAGGGAGAGCGCGAAGGGCTTCTGCGCGAGGATGCCCTTGATGTGCGGCTGCCGCAGCGCCCGGCGGATCAGGTCGGGCTGCAGGTGCGGCGGGTAGGCGATGTCGAGGATCTCGACCTGCTCGTCCTCGATCAGTTCCTCCGGCGTGGCGTGCACCGTGGGGATGTCCCATCGCCGCGCGGTCTCCTCGGCGCGTTCCCTGGTCCGCGAGGCGAGGGCCCGGACGGTGAAACCCGCCCGCCGGTAGGCGTCGAGCTGCACGTCGGCCATGATGAACCCCGCGCCGATCGCCCCGATGCCGAAGTCCCTGCACCGGATGGGCGGATCCGGCAGCAGTCCTGTGGTTTCCCCCACGTGTCCTCCTCGAACGCCCTTCACCAGGGCGATTACCGGGGTGTGAGCGGTTTCGCTGCCGGGAGCGTAGCCCGGTGAACGACGGCCTGACTAGACCCTTCATCAGATGAAGTTTCTCGATCATCCGATGAACCTTGACCAAGTCGGGAGTCGCGCCTACCGTCTTGGCAGCACGGGGCCGGAAGACCGGATCGGCACCGAGGAGCCACCGGCAGACCCACCGGCAGAACCCCGAGCAGAGGAGAAGCCGTGCACATCGTGCGTTACACCACCGGCGACGGCGGCCCCCCGCGGGTCGGCCTCGCGCAACGGCTCCCCGGGGAGGTACGGGAGCTCGACGGGTTCGCCACCGTCGGCGAGCTGCTCCGGCTCCGCCTGCCGGAGATCCAGGAGCGCTGCGCGTCCGCCGCGGGCCCCGCGGCCGGCACCGTACGGCTGCTGCCCCCCGTCGACGGCAGGATGGAGGTCTGGGCGGCCGGGGTCACCTACCGCCGGTCCCGGGAGGCCCGGGTCGCCGAGAGCGAGCGGGCGGCGAGCGTGTACGAGCTGGTCTACGACGCCGACCGGCCGGAGCTGTTCTTCAAGTCCGCGGCGTGGCGGGTGACCGGGGACGGCGGGCAGGTGTCCGTCCGCGCCGACTCCTCGGTGAACGTCCCCGAGCCCGAGCTGGCCCTGGTGCTCAACCGCCACGGCGAGATCGTGGGATACACCGTCTGCAACGACATGAGCTCCCGGAGCATCGAGGGCGAGAACCCGCTCTACCTGCCGCAGGCCAAGATCTACCTCGGCGCCTGCGCGGTGGGACCGGCGATCCGGCCGGCCTGGGAGGTCCCGGACCCGTACGCCCTGGAGATCACGCTCACCATCCGCCGCGAGGGCGGCGTGGTGTGGGACGGCAGGTCCGCCACCTCCGAGCTGCACCGCAAGCTCGACGAGCTGGCCGGGTACCTCTTCCGCGAGGACGTCTTCCCCGACGGGGCCGTGCTCGCCACCGGCACGAGCCTGGTCCCCGAGCTGCCGTTCACCCTCCTGCCGGGCGACGAGATCACGATCGCGATCGGCGAGGTCGGCACCCTGGTCAGCACGGTCGTCCGCGGCAAGGCGGGCATGGGCCCGCTCGCGGCGGACCTGTAGACCCGGCGGACCCCGACACGGCGGGCCCGCGAACACGGCGGGCCCGTGGAAACGGCGGGCCCGCAGGCACGGCGAGCCTGGAGGGGGCGGCGGGCCTGCGGGCCCGGCCGCCCTCACCCGGAACGGCTCAGGAGGGGCGCGGCACCGGGCGGCGGCGGCGCCACGCGTCGAGGATGTGCGCGGACATGGCGCTCGCCGCCCCGTCGGCGTCGCGGTCGAGAAGACAGCGGTACACCTGGGCATGGCCGAGGTTGGACAGCTCGCAGTCTTCGGGGCGGGGATGCCCGGTGTAGCGGAGGCTGGTCCGCGCCTCGGCGTGCACGGTGCGGACGATGGCCCGGCCGAGGCGGTTGCCCGAGGCCGTCATCACGCGATCGTGGAAGGCCACGTCGGTCTCGACGAACATCTCCGGGATCCGGGTCTGGGCGGTGAGCCGCTCCAGCACCGCCTCGATCTCGCGCAGGTCGGCGTCGGTCGCGGCGAGGGCGGCCTGGGCGGCCATCTGCGACTCCAGCGCCCGCCGCACCTCGACGAGCTGGTCGAGCACCCGGAGCTCGTCGTCGTACCGCACGGTGGCGGACAGGACCATGGGGTCGAGAAGGTTCCAGTCGTCCTCCTCGGTCACGCTCGTGCCCGACCCCTGCCTGGCCCGGACGAGCCCCTTCTCCTCCAGGACCTTCACGGCCTCGCGGACCGTCGTGCGGCTCACGTCGAACGTCTCGCAGAGGACGGGCTCCGGCGGCAGCGGTGCGCCGGGGGGGAGGTCACCGGAGACGATCCGGTCCACCAGCGTGGTCACCACGACCGAGGCCAGCCTCCTGGGACGCTTGGGCACCCGCTCAAGCAGGGGTGACTGCAGATTCGTCTCGGTAGGGGAACCCGCCATCAACTGACCGCCTTATCGGGACCGATGTTTGATCCATCGTACGCCAACCACCCTTGACAGCAGACGTATGACGACTTACGTTACATCAAAATTTCGCGCTGATTGAGGGGTGTTTCGTGCGCATCACCCATGTTGAGAGCTATCGGATCTTCCAGCCCGCCACGAAACCGGGCTTCGTCTGGCGTGACGGACTGCTCGGCAGCCCGCCCGACGGCGAGGGCGCCGTGTTGCGCATCTGCACGGACGAGGGCGTCGAAGGTGTGGCGCTCGCGCCCCGGCGGGGCACCGGGCCGCTGCTGGAAGATCTGGTGGAGCGGGTGCTCCGCGCGGAACTGGTCGGCCAGGACCCCCTCCGGCGTGAATGGCTCTGGCACCGCATGTGGGAACTGGACCGCACCGAGGAACTCCCGCTCTACCTCCTCGGCCTGGTGGACGTGGCGCTGTGGGACCTCGCCGGCCGGCACACGGGGCTGCCGGTCTGGGAGCTGCTCGGCGGGTACCGGACGTCGATCCCCGCCTACGCGTCGACCGTCACCTACTCCTCGATCCAGGAGTACCTCGACATCGCCGACCAGGCGCTCGAACTCGGCTATCCGGCGATCAAGCTGCACGCCTGGGGCGACGCCCGCAGGGACGCCAGACTCTCGCTAGCCCTGCGTGAGCACGTGGGCGACGACGTCCCGCTGATGTTCGACGGCTCGGCCGGATTCGACCTGCCCGACGCCGTCTACCTCGGGCACGCGCTCGCAGACGCCGGATACCTCTGGTACGAGGAGCCGATGCGGGAGTTCAGCGTCACCGCCTACAAGCGCCTCGCCGACGCGGTGACCGTGCCGCTGCTGGTCGCCGAGACCTCCGACGGGGCGCACATGAACTCGGCGGACTTCATCCACGCCGGCGCCGCGACCTTCGGCGTCCGGGCCGGCACCCAGCTTCGGGGAGGCTTCACCGGTTCCATGCGCACGGCCCACCTGGCCGACGCCTACCGGTTGCGGGCGGAGGTGCACGGGCCGGAGATCCCCAACCGGCACCTCTGCATGGCGATCTCCAACACCACGTACTACGAGTCACTGGTGTTCGGCAATCCGATCACACGGGAGAGCGGGATCGACGACAGGGGGCTCCTGCACGCTCCGACCGGGCCCGGCGTGGCGCTCCCCGCCGGCCTCGACTACCCCTCCGTCCTCCAGCAGTACGTCGACCAGGACACGGCGGCTCCGAACGCCTAGCCGCGTCCCCCAGAGAGGCCAGCAATGCGCACCAACGATTTCCCATGGCCCCGGCGGGCCGCCTCGGCCGCCGTCATCGCCTGCTCCCTGCTCGCCGCGGCGGCCTGCGGCAGCGCCGACCCCGGCCCGGGGGCCGCGGAGCCCTCGACCGCCGCCGCGTTCAGCCCGGCACCCCAGCAGGCCGGCGGCGAGATCCTCGTCTGGGCGGACGCCACCCGGGTTCCCGCGGTCGAGCAGTACCAGAAGGCGCACCCCGACGTGAAGATCAAGATCGTCACCTACAGCGGGAACGCGAACGGGGCCAACGACCTCCAGACCAAGGTGCAGCTGTTCGACCGCACCGGCAACGGGTGGCCCGACGTCGCCTTCAGCACCACCTTCGGCGACGTGGCGTGGGCCTCCCGGAACGGCGCCCAGGGCAAGCAGCCGTACGCCGCGCCGGTGAACCGGGGAGTGATCGAGCAGTCCGTGCTCGACGGCTTCGCCAAGGGCGCGCTCGACCCGTGCACGGTCGACGGCGACGTCTACTGCGTGCGCAACGACCTGGCGCAGAACGTGCTCTGGTACAACAAGAAACTCATGGACGACTTCGGCTACGAGGTGCCCACGACCTGGGAGGAGTACCAGGCGCTCGGCGAGAAGGTGGCCAAGGAGCACCCGGGCTACCTGGTGGGCACGGCCGGCGACCCGTGGGCGCCGGAGGTCTACTTCTGGGCCAGCCAGTGCCCCGCCAGCACCCTGACCGCCCCCAGGAAGGTCACCGTCGACCTGGGCAGCGACAAGTGCACCCGGATGGCCGGCCTGCTCGACACCCTGATCGCCGCCGGTTCGATCTCCAAGGACAGCGTGTTCGGCGCCGGCTTCATCAAGGAGAAGGCGGACAAGGTCCTGATGCTGCCCGGCCCCTCCTGGTACGGGCAGGTCCTGTTCGCCTCGACGTTCAAGACGCCGAAGAACCAGATCGCCGCGGCCGTCCCCCTGAAGTTCTCCGCCGACCCGACGAACTACACGGGCAACGTCGGGGGCGGGGTGTGGTTCATCAGCTCCCACAGCAAGAACCTCAAGGCGGCCGCCGACCTCGTCACCTGGGTGACGACCTCCAACGACTACCAGGCCACCGCCGGGACCTACCCCGCGTTCAAGCAGGCGGCGACCGCCTGGCTGGCGGGGCAGAAGGAGACCGGTTACTTCGCCGAGGACGTCGCCCCGGCGTTCACCGAGGCCGCCGGGCTGGTGTGGCCCGGCTGGTCGGCCACGCAGTACAGCCAGGAGGCGATCTACGCCTCGACCGTCGTGCCCGCGCTCAACGAGGGCAAGACGATCGCCTCGATGCTGGAGACCTGGGAGACGGCCATCAAGAACAAGGCCTCCTCGCTCGGCTACACCGTGGACTCGCCATGACGGCACCCGCGACCCTCGCCCCCGGGCGCCGCTCCGGCGCCCGGGGGGCGGGGGACCCCTCGCGCCGGATGGGCTACGTCTTCGTCAGCGGTTACGTCGTCCTGCTGCTCGCCTTCGGCGTGCTGCCGACCGTCTACGCCGTGTGGCTGTCGATCTCCAACTCCCGCGGCCAGCTCGTCGGGCTCGGCAACTTCATCCGGACCTTCGCGGACTACCGCTTCCTGTCGGCCTTCGGCCATGTGCTGCTCTACCTCGTGATCTGGCTGGGGACGCTCATGGTGCTCGTCGTCGGCCTCGCCCTGATGCTCCACGGCCGGATGCGCCGGACCAGCGCGGTCATGCGGTTTCTGTACTACGTGCCGGGCGCGCTGGCCGGGGTGGCGAGCGTCCTGCTCTGGCTGATCATGCTGGACCCGGCCGCCAGCCCGGCCGGGTGGCTGCTGCGGGCCTTCGGCTGGGAGACCCTGGCCCAGGTGATCGCTCCGGACCACCTCCCCGTGCTGTTCACGGTCATCGCCTTCTGGACCGGCGCCGGAGGCTGGATCGTGATCATGTACGCGGCGCTCAACAACATCCCGGACGAGGTCCTGGAGGCCGCCCGCATCGACGGGGCCGGCGTCGTGCAGACCGCGCTGCGCATCCAGCTCCCCCTGCTCCGCAAGTGGATCGCCTACATGCTGATCCTCGCGTTCGCGGCCGGGACGCAGCTCTTCGTCGAGCCGCAGCTGGTCTCCACCGTGAGCTGGGGGATGATCTCCGACAGCTGGTCGCCGAACCAGCTCTCCTACCTGTACGCCTTCCAGGCCGGCGACTTCCACGGGGCCGCCGCCCTCGCCGTCAACCTGATGGTGGTGGGCCTCGCCTGCGCGTTGGTCGTGGTCTTCCGCGCGGGGCTCTTCGAGAGGGACTGAAACCATGCGCATCATGGACTCACCCGCGGCGACCGCCCGCCCCCGGGCCGCCCGTCCGGCCGACCGGCCCACGTCGTCCCACCGGCGCGGCGGCGCGGGCGGGGGCGCCCAGCGCGCCCGCGCCGCCGCGGCCCGGCTCCTCTGGACGCTGGTCACCGGGGCGTTCCTGGTCTTCTTCGCGCTTCCCGTGGTGTGGCTGCTCCTGGCCCCCACCAAGACCGACGGCCAGATCATCCGGGACGACCCGTTCTCCTTCGGGTCGCTCGACGGCGTCGTGACCGCCTGGCGCAACCTCTACTCCTTCCAGGACGGTGTGATCGTCAGCTGGCTGGAGAACTCGGCGATCTACGCGTTCGGCGCGCTGCTCATCACGCTGGTCACGAGCATCCCGGCGGGGTACGGCCTGGCCCTCACCCGGTTCGCCGGGCGGCGGTTGCTGCTGACCGTCACGCTGCTGGTGATGATCATGCCGAACGTGGCGCTGGTCCTCCCCCTCTACCTGGAGATGGAGGCCGTGGGCCTGACCGGGACGATCTGGTCGGTCATCCTGCCGTTCTCGTTCTTCCCGTTCGGCGTGTACCTCACCTACATCTACTTCTCCTCCACGATCCCCCAGGACCTGCTGTCGGCGGCCCGTCTCGACGGGTGCTCGGAGTGGCGGGTCTTCACGAGCATCGCGCTCCCGCTGTCCCGGCCGATCGTGGCGCTGGTCGCCTTCTTCAACTTCGTCGGCAACTGGAACAACTTCTTCCTGCCGTTCGTGATGCTCCCCGACAGCGCGCAGTACCCGGCCCAGGTGGGGCTGAACAACCTGCTCACCTCCTCCGCGGTGTTCAACACCTCAAGCGGCGTGGGGAACCAGATCATGCGGCCCGAGCTGGCGCTGGCGACGCTCGTCACCGTCGTCCCCGTCCTGCTGGTCTTCCTGTTCTCCCAGCGGTCCCTGGTCTCCGGCATGCTGGCGGGCGCGACCAAGAACTGACACCCGGGGCTCCGGCGGGCGCGGCCGGAGCCCGCCGGCGGCGACCGCCCGGCCCCGTACGGGGATGGGGAATCCCAAATGTTCGTCGGCGCGGCCCGATTCGCTGGATTTCCCGGCCGCGCGGACGTGTACTGCCAGTAGACGTCTACGGCCGGTAGACGTCTACGGCCGGTAGACGTCTACGGCCGGTAGACGTCTATGGCCGGTAGACGGATCGCACGCGATCGTCGCCGTTCACCGAGGAGCGTCCCATGGCGGAAACGGAGAGCACGACCTGCGCCATCTCCGGCGGCGGCCCCGCCGGGATCATGCTCAGCCTGCTGCTGGCCCGCGCCGGAGTCCAGGTGACCGTCCTGGAGAAACACGGCGACTTCCTGCGCGACTTCCGCGGCGACACCGTGCACCCCTCCACCCTGGAGCTGCTGGACGAGCTGGGCCTGGTGGACGAGCTGGAGAGGATCCCGCACCGCAAGCTGACGAGACTCCGCATGAGCACCCGGTCCCGGACGCTGCTGGAGGGCGACCTCGGCGAGTTCCCGGCCGGCCGGAGATACCGCCACATCGCGATGATCCCGCAGTGGGACTTCCTCACCCTGCTCGTCGGCCACGCCCGCCGCTACCCCACGTTCCGGCTGCTGATGAACGCCGAGGCCCTGGCCCCGATCGAACGGCACGGCGCGGTGCGCGGCGTGCGCTACCGCGACGACACGGGTGAGCACGACCTGCGGGCGGTGCTGACCGTGGCCGCCGACGGCCGCCACTCCGACCTGCGGCGGGCCGCCGGGATGGTCCCCCGCGACCTCGGGGCGCCGATGGACGTGCTGTGGCTGCGCGTCTCCCGCCGCCCGGACGACGA
Source organism: Streptosporangium fragile (assembly GCF_039534445.1). Lineage (NCBI taxonomy): Bacteria > Bacillati > Actinomycetota > Actinomycetes > Streptosporangiales > Streptosporangiaceae > Streptosporangium > Streptosporangium fragile. The sequence goes on from NZ_BAAAVI010000056.1 coordinate 47,755, forward strand.
CGGGGGGCTGGTGGGCCGCGTCGGCACGGGCGAGATGGCGGCGGCGATCGACCGGGGCGACTACTGGCAGGTGGCGTTCCTCATCCCCAAGGGGTCCTACGCCCAGGTCCGGGAACAGGGGCTGGAGAGCCTCCGGCGGCGGCTGGGCGGGCTGCTGCCGTTCCTGGCGGACCGGGTGGACGAGATCGACGACTGGGAGAAGGTGGCCTTCCTGGAGGTGAGGGTGAACCGGCTCAGGCGCTGGGACCGGCCCGGGTTCCTCGCCATCGGCGACGCCGCCCACGCCATGTCCCCGATCGGCGGGGTCGGGATCAACCTCGCGATCCAGGACGCGGTGGCCACCGCCAACCTGCTGGCCGAGCCGCTCCACCGCGCCCAGGCCGATCCCCGGAGGTTCGACCGGACGCTCAATCCCGAGCTCGTGCGGAGGGTCCAGCGGCGCCGTACCACCCCGACCGCCGGCACCCAGCTGGTGCAGGTGCTGGCCCAGCGCCGGATCATCGGCCGGGCCCTGGGCGGCGCCGCCGAGCCGCGGCTTCCCGCGTTCCTGAACAGCGGACCGGGCCGGCGCCTGATGTCGCGGGCCATGCTGCAGATCCTGATGTACGGCATCCGGCCCGAGCACGTTCACACGCCCGCCCGCGAGACCCCCGCCCCGGCGCCGGCGCGGGGGGCGATGGCCGGGCCTGCGGAGAGAGGCCGTTAACACGGTTTAATGCCGCCGTATCGCACCGATCGTGATCGCGAAACAGCGGTGGGTCAGGGTTGCCGTATGAGCGATGCACATGACGCAGTCCAAGCGCGCCCTCCGCGTCCCCGTACCTCCGTCTCCTGGAAGCACGAGATAGCCGAGCTCGCCGCCCTGTTCGTCGCGGTCGGCCTCGCCCACCTGCTCGCCACACTGCTCGGGCATGACGACCCGGGACCCGTGGTGCTGATCGGCTTAGGAGTGGCGCTCGTCGCCGGCACCGCCGTTCACAAGCGGCTCGCGGCCCGGCGCGCGCAAGGCACGCGCCGGACGGCGGCCTCCCGTAAGAGCAACGTCATCGACGTCGAAGGGCACCGGGACATGAGCCTGTGGCGCATCCGCACCCGCGTGGTGGACCGGCCGGGCCGCCTGGCCGAACTGGCCGGCGCCTTCGCCCGCCTGCGGTGCAACGTCCTCGCCCTGCAGATCGCCGCGACCGGCAGCACCGCCATCTCACCCGCGGGCTGCGACGCCCTCGACGAGTTCGTCATCGAGGCACCCGCGGAACTGACCTCGGAGGACCTGCGATCCGCCGTGGACCGGGCCGGCGGCGCCGACATCATCATCGTGCCGGCCCAGATCAAGGATCTCGTCGACCCCGGCGTCCAGGCCCTCGTCCTCGCCCACCGCGTCGCCGACGACCCCGACCAGCTGCCCCAGGCCATGGCCGAGATGCTGCGCACCACCGAGGTCGAATGGCGGCGCCCCGGTGACACGGTCGACGACACCGGCACCCTCAACACGACCATGGTGGTCTCCGTCCACCCGGAGCGGGCCCTGCTGGTGCGACGCCCCGCCCTGCCGTTCACCCCGCTGGAGGCGGCCAGGGCCTCGGCGCTCGCCGCCACCGCCAGGCACCGGCGGTACGCGGCCGGCGGCGACTGACCGGCGTCCTTCCGGGCCGGGCGGCGGCCCGGGGTG
>NZ_BAAAVI010000056.1:49433-55464 GCF_039534445.1 Streptosporangium fragile
CCCGGAAGGACGCTCCCCGGCGCAGGAAGGCGAACGGCTCGGCGACCCGCTCGCGGGGCACGGCCGTGCAGTAGAGCTTGCCGGGAACGCCACTCGTCTCGGCCGCGGCGAGAGCGATCCGGTACGCCCGGATGCGATCCGGGTGACCGTACCCGCCGGTGTCGATGCGGCGGGTCGGCGTCGGCGACGGCGGGGTGCGTCGCGGAGCAGGCCGGGGTGACTAGCGCAGGCCGTCGAAGAGGTGGTCCTCCCGGTCGGCGGCGGGGACGCGGCTGAAGCGGCGGATGAACGCCTCCTGGGCGAACGCCCGGTGCTGGGCGTCGGCTGGCATGCGCAGCAGGAAGATGTTCTCCCCCTGGCTCGCGTGCGCCTCCAGCGCCTTGATCTTGCGCTCCACGTAGGGCGCCACGTCGACCACCGCGGTGATCTGCTCCTCCGGCACGCCGAAGTCCTCGGGGAGCTCCAGGTCCTCGGGGGCGGCGCCGCTGGAGCGCAGGAAGGCGAACAGCTCGGCGACCCGCTCGCGGGGCACGGCCGTGTAGTAGAGCTTGCCGGGAACGCCACTCGTCTCGGCCGCGGCGAGGGTGATCCGGTGCGCCTGGATGTGGTCCGGGTGTCCGTACCCGCCGTTCTCGTCGTAGGTGACGACGACCTGCGGCCGGTAACGCTCCATCAGCGCGGCCAGCCGGGCGGCGGCCTGCTCGACGGGGACGTTCGCGAAGGCGTCCGGCGCCTGGTTGGCGGCCCAGCCGGCCATGCCGGAGTCACGGTAGCCGAGCAGCTCCAGGTGGTCGATGCCCAGGTGGGCCACGGATTCGCGGAGCTCCGCCAGCCGTAGCGCGCTCACCGCCGCCTCGTCGTGGCCGTCCTCCCCCGGCTTCACCCCGCCGGGGCCGTCGCCCTGCTCGCCGTTCGTGCAGGTGACCAGGACGGTGCGGATGCCCTCGTCCGCGCACCTGGCGAGGATCCCGCCCGTCCCGATCACCTCGTCGTCGGGGTGGGCGTGGACGGCCATCAGCGTCAGTTCGTCATCCATGGATATCCGATTCCTCCGTAAAAGAGGGCCACGCGGCCCCGCCCACTCTACGGCGGCCCACCGGCATCCGAGATCGGCGGGCTCTGCGGCTGTCAGCCGCGAACGAGCCCCGCGACGGGCGCCCCGCGACGGGCGGCTCCGGGCCCCGGCCTCCGCCGCCCCGGCAGGTCGGCGGCGTCCGGCGGCGGGGTCACGGACCGGCGATGTCGTCACGGACCGGCGGCGGCGTCCGGTTGAGGCCGGTGAGCTCCAGTGCCTGGTCCCAGAGCCGTTCCGCGAGCGCGGTGTCGGTGGCGACCGGGGCCGGCGGCCGCTCCTGTTCCAGCTCGAAGTAGCGTCCCGTCAGCCCGGCGACCTCCTCGGCCAGGGCCAGCCTGACGACGGGCCGGGCACCGGCCTCGGGACTCTTCCACAGCAGTTTCACGACCTTGAGGAGGTAGCCCAGGGGCCCGCCGCGATCCCCCAGCCCGGTGCGGATCACGCCGGGGTGCACGGCGTTGATCGTGACTCCGGTGTCCCGCCAGCGTCCGGCGAACAGGGGGACCAGCAGCAGGTTGCACAGCTTGGTGTCGGCGTAGGTCCGCACCGGGTGGAAGTCCAGACCGGCGGGCGTGCGCTCCGGATCGGCCTTCCCCTTGACGTACAGCCCGGCGCCGACCTGTACGACCCGGGCCGCGGACGCGACCAGCACCGGCTCCAGTTCGTGGTTGAGCAGGAACGGCGCGAGATGGTTGGTGACGAACGCCTGCTCCAGTCCGTCCTCGTTGAGCGTGCGGCGGCTCGGCCACAGGCCCGCGTTGTGGACCAGCACGTCGATGCGGGGGCAGGCCTCGCGGAGCGCCTCGGCGGTCGCGCGTACCGTCCGGACGCCGGACAGGTCTCCCACGACGAGGCGCGCGCTCGCCCCGGCCGAGGCGGCGAGAGACCTCTGGGCGGCCTCGCCGCGCTCCCTGTCACGCGCGACCAGCACCACGTCGCACCTGTTCCGGAGCAGCTCCGCGGCGACGGCGTACCCGATGCCCCGGCCACCGCCCGTCACCACGGCCGTCGGGACGGGGGCCGACCGGCCTGCCTCCACAGTGTTCATGGCCGGTAAGTGTAAAGAATTCTGGAGCGCCGCTCTAGTAGTACTTCGTTAGGTTGGTTCCGGTGGGTGGTGTTCGGGCTGGGCTGAGGCGGGAATGCCGCGGTGACAGGTGGGGCACGTGCCGGCCCATGCGCGGATGAGGTCCTGGAGCGCGTCGAGGACGTGATAGAAGGTCAAGCCGACGCTGGGGCTTTGGGGCCAGACGCCGGAGGGTGCGGAAGGCATGAGCGGCGGTGACCAGGGTGACGTGGTGGTACCAACCACGCCAGGTACGCCCCTCGAAGTGGTCCAGCCCCAGACCGTGCTTCATCTCGCGGTAGTCGTGCTCGATCCGCCGGCGCATCTTGGCCAGGCGGACCAGGCGCCGTAGCGGCACCTGCTCACCCAGGCCGGTCAGCCAGTACTCGGTGGGCGCCTGGGCGCCGACCGGCCATTCGCCGAGCAGGGTCACCGCGGGCAGTACCCCGTCCCAGAGCGCCGCTCCTCCAGCCTGGGCCCTGGCATGGGTACGGGCCGCGGCACCGGCCGGACACACGCTCTGGACCCGGAATCGGGAGCGCATCGGCCCTTTGGACCCCTTCCGCCAGGTCGCCTGCCGATAGGCCGTGCGAGCCGTTTCCACGGCCAGATCCTTCAGCGACGACACCGGGGCGCGGTAGCGGACGGCGGGCTTGCGCCCGTTGCCGCTCCACGCGGGTCCGGCGGGCACCGCATCGTGCGGGTGCGCCGATTCGTCGGAGCGGACCGCGACGACGAAGTCCAGCCCCCGCTCGGCCAGGCCGTGGCGGAACGCGGTGTTCCGGCCGTATCCGGCGTCGGCGACAATCACCTGCGGGACAAGGCCCCAGTCGATCGCCTCGTCGATCAGGTCCAGGGCCAGCCGCCACTTCTCCCGGTGCTCCACCCTCTCGGGCACCCCCGCTTTGGCCCGGCGCCCGGCGTCGCCGGCCCACTCCCGCGGCAGAAACAGCCGCCAGGAGATCGGCACGGACGCGGTGTCGCAAGCGGCGTGCAGGCTCACCGCGACCTGGCAGTTGGCCTGTTTGCCCAGCGCCCCGCATCATTGGCGGGCCACTGATGTGCCCTGTCTTTCGTGGAGTCGCTTTGGTTGACTTGTGTGCCATTGACCCCACGAGAAGAGGTCAGCATGCCCCCCAAGGGCTACCCTGCGGAGTTCCGTCGCAAGGTGTTAGATCTGGTCGAGGCTGGGCGTCCGATTCGGGACGCCGACGGTCGGGCACGGGCCCCTCCGCTGGCGCCCCATAACTACGACAGCATGAACGGCTACCAGGATGCCCGTTTGTCGGAGCCTTCTGCCGGTTTCTCCGCGGCGAACATGCCGACGGTGAAGACGCCAGCCTCACGGGCGGCGTCCAGAGCCCTCTTACCTTGCCGGAACTGCTCCTCGCTGGGGCCCTCATAGTTCAGCCATGCAGGACGATCCTCGTCAGGAGTGCTGCCCCAGCACTTGACCCCCTCGAACATGTCCACCGCCAGCATGACGGAGAAGCCCGCCTCCGTCATCATGGCCTGGTAGCCGTCGACGGTGCCATGCCAGGGGATGATGATGCTGTCATTGACAGGCTGCATGTACTTTGCGATCTGCTCGGCAGTCCGGTGCTCACCGAACGGGCGCTGGAGCCAGTCGATCCCGGCGAGGCGGCCGCCCGGGCGTAGAATACGGAAAGCCTCCCGGAAGAACGCGGCCTTGTTGTCCAGGTGGCACACCGATTCGTAGAAGGTGACCGCGTCGAAGCCGCCCGACGGAAAGGGCAGATTCTTGTAGTCGGTGTCGCCCACCGTAATGAATCTGGCCCTGTCCGAGAGCTTCATCGCGAGCGCCTTCTCCCGGGCCTTGGCACTGAGCCGTTCGTTGTTCGTTACGCCGACGAAGGACGCGTTGGACACCAGGGTCATGTACAACGTCGGCCCTCCGATTCCGGAGCCGAAGTCGAGGACATAGGACCCCTCTCCGATCCCGGCCAGTCCGACGACTTTCCGCTCAAGCACTTCACAGGCCTCGATCGCCGACAGGCCGCGCGCCTCCGCATCGGGATCGCCGTGGTGCCAACGATCCTGGAGCAGCATCTGGTAAGCGTAGAACGCACTGTCGTAGAACTCGCGAACCTTGGCTTCGTACACCATCTCGATCCCCTGTCCCCTAACTTGAAGGCGCACTGGAATATCATGAAACGCGGAACCCGGAACGAATCCTCCGGCCGCTTCACCCACCTCTCCGCTGCCGGGCGGAGGATGGCGCCGACGGAAAGGAAGAATGAATTCCTCGCCGCCGGCCAAGCACGCGATCCCGGCAAATATCGTCACCCGGCGACGGGTGCAAACCTCACAAAAAAGTGTCCCATGGTCTCCGGCATATACGTGACACGGTATCCCATGTTTTCTGATGCCTTACTCTTCACCCGGGCCACGATGTCGGCAACGTATTCGAGGTGACCCTGGGTATAGGTGCGCCGGGGAATCGCCAACCGCGAGAACTCGAAGGACCGGTCAACGATGTTCCCGCTCCCGATGTCCACGGTTTTCATCGGGAACAACGCCCCTCCGACCCGGACACCTCCCTCCAGGAACATGTCCGCCGCGAACGCGACCGTGGGAAGCTGTTCAGCGGAAAGATGGGGATATATCGACCTCACATCGACGAAGACCCCGGAGCCCCCGACAGGCCTGCTGACGCTGACGTCCGCCTCGGTAATGAGCCTTCCGAGATAGGCCGCCTGGCGGATGCGGTGCGCCAGGTACTCCTGATCCAATCCCTCGCGGAGTCCGACGGCCATCGCCTCAAGGTCGCGGCCGGCCAGGCCGCCGTAGGTGGGGTAGCCCTCGTACAGCACGAGCAGTTCCTTGGCTCGCATGGCGAGCGACTCGTCGCGAAATGCGCAGAAACCCCCGATATTGACGATGGCATCTTTTTTGGCGCTCATCCAGCAGCCGTCTCCGTAGGAGAACATCTCCAGCACGATGTCCTGGATCGACACGCCCGAGAATTCCGGCTCTCCCTGCTGTATGAAGTAGGCGTTCTCCGCCAGACGGCATGCGTCGAACATGACCTTGACGCCGTACCGGTCCGCCAAGCTCTTGACCTCGCGGATGTTCTGCATCGACACAGGCGAGGAGCAGGCCATGTTGTTGAGTACGGTGATCAAAATGAACGGCACCCGTGAATGGTGACGCGCCAGCGCCAGCTCCAGCTTCTTCAGATCGAAGTTCCCCTTGAATTCTCTCTCGTCGCCGAAATCCCATAGCCAGTCGCCGATGCAGTCGACGGGAACCCCCTGCCTGTGCAGGATGTGGCCACGAGTCGTATCGAAATGCGTGTTGCTCAGGACGACGTCTCCGGGACGTACGAGCAACTCTGTGATGATCTTCTCCGCGGCCCGCCCTTGGTGCGTCGGGACGATGTGGGGATACCCTGTGATCTCTCGGCTCACGGTTTCGAACCTCTGGTAGCTCCTTGAGCCGAAATAGGATTCATCACCTCGCATGAGCGCCGCCCACTGTTCGCTGCTCATGGCGCCGGTTCCGCTGTCCGTCATCAAGTCGATGAAAACGTCAGCAGCGTCGATATGGATGCCGGAGTAATGGGCAGCTGCAAGGACCTCTTCCCTTTCGGGTCTGCTCAGCAGACGTATCTGCTCGGCGACTTTGATCCGGTACGGCTCCGCAAGCGCCGCAAGACTGCGCGACCCGGCGTCTTCCATGCCCGTGCCGAAAGGTCTTCCCTCGATACTCAATTCGTTTTTCATCCTGTACCCACAATCTTCATCGGTTGACTTCCAGCCGGATCCCGTAGTCACCGGTGGCGATAACCGGCCGCCGTCCGCCGTGAGTGCTTGCCGCCAGTCGTTCAGGGGTGGGCGGATGAGTCTGGGGGCGTGTCGTAGGTCGGT